>JAOZSR010000058.1 GCA_029939575.1 Fidelibacterota bacterium | reverse complement strand
TAAATACAATGACTAGTTTACATTTGGAGATTTAATGTTTAAAAATTATTTAAAAATCGCATATAGGAATTTATTAAAGCATAAAACCAGTTCAATTATTAATATTGTTGGTTTAGCAATCGGTATGGTAGTTTGTTTGATGATTTTTCATTATGTGAATTATGAAAAAAGTTATGATAAATTTAATTCTAAATATGATCGTATTTACCGCTTGAGATATGAGCGAATTACTGAAACCGGTGATGCCGTTAGATTTGCTTCATGTTGCCCGCCAGCCGCCGCCAATATCCGTGGTCAATATCCAGAGGTAGAAAATATTGCCCGTCTTTTAAATTCAAAAGTCGGAGTATCTTATAAAGAAAAAAAGTTTTTTGAAAAGCGAATGTTTTATATTGAGCCGCAATTGTTCCAAATATTAGATTTCAATTTTTTATCCGGCGATCCTGAAACAGGGCTAAATACACCTGGAAATGCCTTTATTTCTGAAACAATTGCCAAAAAATATTTTGGAGATGAAAATCCTATTGGAAAAACTTTGAGTGTAGACAAGAAAACTGATTACCAGGTTATCGGGATTTTTCAGGATTCTCCTTCTAATTCACATCTTAAAATTGATATTATGTTACCCTGGAAAAATCTTGAAATTCAATATGGACCTGATTATTATGAAGCCTGGGGTCATACCGGTTCTTATACCTATGTTTTATTAAAAGAAGGTCATAGCCCTACAACTCTCCGGGATAAATTACCTAACCTGATATTACGAGAAGTTCCCTGGTTAGCAGAATATAAAATGCAAATGTTACTACCTCTCCAGCCTTTAGCCGAGATTCACCTTAACTCAAAATTTATGCAGGAATATGAAGTTAATGGCAATAGAAAGGTTGTCAATTTTCTTTCCATAATTGGGATCTTTATCATTTTAATAGCCTGGGTAAATTATGTCAATCTTTCAACGTCTCTATCATTTACAAGAGCTAAAGAAGTCAGTATGCGTAAAGTTGCCGGAGCATCAAAAAAACAGTTAATAATCCAATTTTTTATAGAAATTGTTCTGTTAAACATTCTCTCTTTAGGGTTGTGTATAATATTAATTGAAATTATGTTACCACTTTTTAATTTTATTACTGGTACTCCGGCTGAATTTTCTATCTGGGCACAAAATTTCACCTGGATTGCAATATTATTAATGTTTTTTACCGGGATATTTTTATCCGGCAGTTATCCTGTTTTGGCATTGTCATCTTTTAAACCGATTGCAGGTTTAAAAGGGAACTTCGGTAATTCAGCAGGAACAATGAAATTACGCAAAATCTTAGTTATATTTCAATTTATGATAGCTATTATTCTTATAACAAGTACCTTAACAATTTTTAAACAAATATCTTATATGCAAAATCAGGATCTGGGTTTTGATATTGATCAAACTTTAGTTATTTCATCTCCCAGAGTTCGGGATGATAATTTTGGCGAAAAACTCCAATCCTATAAAGATGAATTATTAGCTGATGTAAATATTAATAAAATCTGTCATGTGACCGAGGTTCCGGGACGACAAATTTATTGGGATGCCGGTGGAATTTTTAGAGTTGGGCAGAATGATGATACCGGGAAAAACTATCAAATAGTTGGCGTAGATTATGACTTTGTAGATTTCTTTGACCTGAAATTTGTAACAGGCAGAGCTTTTTCTGAGGAATTTGGTACAGACAAAGAAGCCCTGATCCTTAATGAAACGGCAATTAAACACATGGGATTTGATAGTCCGGAAAGCGCAATTGGAAAACAGGTGAATTATTGGGGACAAATTTTTACAATTATTGGAGTGCTAAAAGATTTTCATCAGCAATCACCAAAAGAAGAATTTGAACCCCATATCTACCGTTTTATGCCTCATGGCAGAAGCAATCGGGGACAGTTTGCCATAAAAATTAATGTCAATAATGTAAAAGAAACAATTCAACATGTTAAAAAGAAATATGAAGAACTATTTCCAGGAAATTCTTTTGAATATTTTTTTCTTAAAGAATATTTTAATCAACAATATAAATCTGATATGCTGTTAGGAAATGTTTTCAGGTTTTTTACAATACTTGGAATATTAATAACATCCTTAGGGATTTTCGGACTATCATCTTATACGGTAAATCAACGTAAGAAAGAGATCGGAATCCGTAAAGTATTAGGAGCGAACGTCACGGGAATAGTATTCCTTTTTATCAAAGATTTATTCTATTTAATTGGAATATCTTTTATAATTTCAGTTCCATTACTAATATATGGTTTAAATACCTGGCTAAATAATTATGCAAAACATATAGTATTATCAGGATTTCTGTTTGTCTATGCCTTTATAATTATTTGTGGAGTTATTATTTGTACGGTTTCGATTCAAACAATAAAATCTGCTTTAGCAAATCCTGTTGAATCTCTTAAGTATGAATAATCCTGTATCGGACAGAATTTATATCAATTCAACTTAGAAATTGATCGATAATCCGTTTATTATGGAGAAGTCATATTTTTTTAAATTCAATACAGGTTCGTTATCATAACGATAATTAATAATTGTAACCAATGACAATCTTTTTAATAATGCTACTTCGAGATTTAAGTCTGTTAATAATCTGTAATCTGATAATCTGCCGGTATCAAATTGTAAATATTGAGTATAAGATAATGAAATCTTTTCGTCAAGCATCCATGTTCCTGTAAAATAATTTGTGGAGCGAAACAGATTTTTGTCTTTTTCAGATGAAATAGAATATTTTTCTCCTTCATACATCCCGCCTATTCCCAGGTAAAATGTAAGTTTATCTTCTTTGTTAAGCGCCAAAAACCTTCCTCCACCTCCAATAAGCAACCTGTTTTCTATAAATAAAAAATTATCAAATTCGTTCTGTATAAAAGATTCAAGAGAAAATTTTTGTCCTGTTTCTCGTACACTCCGTAGGTGCATAAATCCTTTATTAATGATCTGTTTATTGTTTGTTCCTTTTTGTTCATAATTTGTTATCAGAAAGCTATTAAATTTTCCCTTTTTATAAAGAATTTTAAAATTTGCATTATGGCTGATATATTCTGAATTACCTTTGATGATATTATAATTATAATCAAGTTGTGCTGATAATCCATCCTGGTTCTTTATTTTTCTCATAACCTCGGTGTTAATCTGTCCAAATACAAGGTTTATAATAGTTATTAATATTATGAATATGGTTTTTATTTTTAATTTCATATTAAGTCCTATTTAAAAATCAGTTTTTTCCCAACAATCTTTATAAGATATAAATAATTTTCCTATTTCCCAAAAACTTCTGTTAACATATTGATATCACAGAGATTAATATGATTGATACAATAAAAGTATAAAAATTGTTCCGAGGTATTTCTGAAGTAATGATTGTTTCTATTCTTAATGGAAAAGCCGGAAAAAAAAAGCCCTGTTTCCAGGGCTTTTTCAATGTGAATCTTCATGAAAGAAATCAGCGAGTTTTTAACTCATCAAGTTTAGTGTTGAGTATTTCATCAAACAGACGATCTAAATGATCTTTTTTAACTTTCCATTGACCTCCAATTTTTAAGGCTGGAATTTTTTGCTGTTGAAGCAACCTATAAACCGTTTGTTCCTTCATGTTTAAATACTTCGCTGTCTCTCGTATACCCATGATTCCATTCGACATCTTGAACCTCCTTGTTCGATTAAAGGGTATTTAAATTGATAACCCCCTAGTTATTAGATGTTTTTCAACTGGCTCAAGTGGAACTTTTCGAGTTCGATTTTGACAGTTTTGCTACATTTTATTCAAAATAATTTGAATAAAAATTTTAGAACTTAACGTGTAGTGTAACTGTTAATTCGTCCAACTTAAAAATGATTTCTTAACCTCCCTGTTATTTTTGACTTCCCTGTCTATTCCTTTCAAAAAACACTTTATCTCACTATTAATATCGTGGAAATATAGGCAACCTTTACTAAAAATAGAGGAGAAAACATAAAATATGGGAAAAATTAAGAAAAACTCAAAAAAACCCATTAAATGTTGGAATTTTAGAAGAAAATAATGAAAAATCTCCTGCTTTTAAGCTTTTTTTATCGATTAATATTTTATTTCTCGACGAGAAAATTGTTTTAAGAAAAATACGATAAAATACAACAAAATATCACAGAAGATTGAGTTTGGAGAGTAAAATTGTGGTACCAACTATACTTGCTGTGTCGGTTTTTAGTACTCTTTCTCCTAATCCGGCAAGAAGAAAGTCTGAGTTTCTTAATATATTACGTTCTTTATCAGACCAACCTCTTTCCGGGCCAACGGCTAAAAAATATTCACCCATGACAGGAGAATATTTTGATAAAAAGATAGAGTTTTCATAATTATCCAGAGCAATGCAATTGCCGATAATTTCTTTTGAATTGATAAATTTTGCTAAGGATGCAAATATTTCTACTTTAGGGATTCTGGTTGTAAAAGCTTGTTCTGCTCCTTCAATTAGATACTGTGTGTATTGGTTCTGTTTCCAAAGTTTACTATTTAAATAAGATGCTTCACCTTTTTCTGTTCCAATAAAATATAGGGCTTTGACTCCAAGTGAAGTAGCATCTTTTAATATTCGTCGAACACTTTGTGGACGAGGATGGCCAATAATTAAGCTTATTGGGAAAAGTGGAGGTATTGCATGCTCCCAATAATAGCTAAGTTCTATTGATTCATTGGTTATAGCTTTAATTTTTCCTTTGCCTCGTGGACCGTTAATTTTACCAATATCAAATTCATCATTTTTTTTACACTTGAGAATGGACAAAATATGCTTAGCCCGTTTATCAAAAATTGATATTTTACCTGTTAATTCTTTTTCTTGAAATAGAATCAAGTTCATGGGATTATTATATTACGTTATTTAGTAGATTATATTTCGCCTAAGTAGGTTTGTAATGATTTTTTACTCTTACTTTTACTGATTCGGGAAATCGCAAGATCTTTTATTTGTCGAATACGTTCTCTTGTTACTTGAAATTCATCTCCAATATCTTTTAGGCTAAGAGAATACTCCTGATCTATTCCAAAATACATCTGTAAAACATATCTCTCTCGTTCTTTTAAAGAATCTAAGGCTTCTGTAATTTCTTCTTTAAATGATTCCAAAACAAGATGTTTGTATGGTTTGTCCTGGTTTTCGTTTTCAATAGTATCTAAAAGAGTGCTTCCTTCATTTTCTAAATCAGTAGAATGGAGAGATTGATGTCTTTTAGTAATTTTAATGGTATCAGCAACGGCAGTATCATTTATTTCCAGGCTATTGGCTATTTCTGACAGATTCGGCTGGCGCTCATATTGGTGCTCCAGTTTTTCAATTGTTTTAGTAATTTTATTTATTGAACCGATATGATTTAGAGGAATTCTTATCAGGCGGGAATGTTCTGAAAGAGCTTGTAGAATTGATTGCCGAATCCACCAAACAGCGTAGGAAATAAATTTAACTCCCCGAGTTTCATCAAATCTTGTGGCTGCTTTGATGAGGCCAAAGTTACCTTCACTGATTAAATCCATTAGCGGTAATCCCTGACCTTGATATTCTTTGGCTACAGTTACAACAAAGCGTAAATTTGATTCTACTAATTTTCTTAGAGCCGCCGTTTCATTTTGATGAATTCGAGTAGCCAATTCAACTTCCTGTTCTGCTGGTAATGGATTGTATTTTCCAATATCTGCCAGGTATTTATCTAATACTTTATTTTCAATAGATGTTTTACATGTTTTTTTCATAGCAACCATTTTTTTATTTTGATTAATTATAGGGTTTTTTTATAGTTTTTGATATGATTTAAATCACAATGATTTTTGAACACCAAATTTTAATAGAAATAATATAAATTCTTTTATCTTATTATTAAAGAGATTTTTTTTAGGCAGGAAATCCATTTGTATCTAATTGTAATACAAAAGGTTATCAGGAAAAAAATTAACTAAGATAGAGATTGTTGGATACTTGTCTTGAAGTAATTTTATTAATGTTATGATAAAAAACATATTGAACAGCTCGTTTGATACAATTATATTTACTATTGTTAATGATAAAATGAAGATTAATATTATTATTGCTCATTCTTTAAATTTTAAGTGGAGATATCTCGTTTGAAAATTAAATATATTGATGGTGAACGCTTTTTCAGGGCTGTTGTTGCCGGTGCGAAAAGAGTATTTCACAGGCAAGATTATTTAAATAAAATTAATGTGTTCCCTGTTGCTGATGCTGATACTGGAACAAATATGGCTTCAACTTTACGTACAATTGTTGATGAGGTAGGGAATGATATTTCTGACGCTGTATCTACTACCAGTAAGAATGTGGCTGATTCCGCTCTTTCAGGAGCACAGGGAAATAGTGGTATAATTCTCGCCCAATTTTTTTATGGTGTCTCAGAAACTTTGCAAGATAAGACAGAAATAACCACAGAAAATTTTGGTAATGCTGTAAAAAATGCAATTCAACATATTTATGATGCATTAAGCCATCCAATGGAAGGTACGATTATTACTGTTATCCGGGAATGGAGCGAGAGTATTTATGAACATCGATATAGCAAAACGGATTTTACTGAATTATTAGAACATGGTCTTGAGGTAGCGAGATTGTCACTCAGGAAAACAAAGGATACTCTTGAGGCTGCAAAAAAGGCAAAGGTTGTAGATGCCGGAGCCCAGGGTTTTGTAGATTTTATTGAGGGAATCTCGAGTTTTATTTCTCGGGGAAAAATTAAAGAATTGGTATCCGGGAATACATCAGATATCCAAAACAATGAACATACTAATTTAATATATGAAAATCCAAAATTTCGCTATTGTACCGAATGTTTGTTTAAAGGAAAAAATCTGGATTTGAAATCTATCCGGGAGAAAATTGAACATCTGGGTGATTCAATAATTTTAGCCGGATCAGATCAAAAAGCCCGGCTTCATATTCATACAAATTCACCTGATAAAATTTTTAAAATACTTTTTCAAAAAGCGGAAATAATTAAACAAAAAATAGAAGATATGCTGAAACAGAGCAAAGTAGCTAATATAAATCATCCGAAAATTGCTTTAGTAACCGACTCGGCATGTGATTTACCTGCAGACTATATTGATGAAAATCTCATTCATGTTGTTCCGGTAAAAGTCAGTTTTGGTAACTCTGTTTTTTTGGATAAGTTGACAATTTCACCGGATTATTTTATTGAATTATTACAGTCAAAAAATACACATCCCCGTACATCTCAACCGTCTCCCGGTGATTTTACTAATCTGTATAGATTTTTATTGGATCATTATGATTCGATTATTTCGATCCAGGTAACTGGTGCATCCAGCGGTACGTATCAAAATGCTGTTAAAGCTGCGCAACAATTTTCCGGGAGAAAAATTAGTGTTATTGATAGTCAAACAGTATCTGGTGCTATCGGATTATTAGCCAGAGAAGCTGTATCCATGATTGACCAGGGACTGGCCCATGAATATATTGTTGAGCAAATTGAAAAAATTAAGACCAAAACAAAATTATTTGTCAATATTCCCAGTTTAAAATTTATGGTGAAGAATGGCAGGATCAGCAAAGCAAAAGGCTTATTGGCAAAGTTTCTGAATTTAAAACCAATATTGTTTTTTGATGAAATTGGACGTCCTCGACATTGTGGAAAAAGTTTTTCAGATAAAGGGAGTTTAAAGAAAGTGTTTAAACTTACTGAAAAACTTTTAAAAACGAAGAAATATCCAAAATTCATTGTTTCTCATGTTACTGCCATTGAAGCTGCTGAATACTATGTTTCCCAACTTAGAAAAACTTTTAATATTAAAAATGATATTCCAATTGTTTCCGCTTCACCGGTTTTAGGTGCTCATGCCGGTCCGGGAGCTGCTGCAATTGCAATTCTCTGGAGTGAATAATGATTACACTGATAACCGTTTTAATTCTTAGTTACCTTGTCGGCTCTATTCCATCAAGTATTATTGCCGGTAAATTTTTAAAAGGTATTGATATTAGAGACTATGGCTCCGGTAATGCCGGTGGTACTAATGCATTCCGCGTTTTAGGTTGGAAAGCTGGGCTTATTGTAAGTTTGTTTGATATTGGTAAAGGAACCTTTGCGACACTTGTTATTTCACAATTAATGATTGATCCATTGGTTTTTAGCAGTCTTACTTTGATTAAAATTCTTGCCGGATTAGCTGCAATTTTGGGGCATACTTTTACTGTTTTTGGTGGGTTTAGAGGAGGTAAAGGTGTTGCCACCGGTGCTGGTATGATTATAGGTTTATTTCCAGTTGCTTTTTTAATATGCCTTTCTGTCTTTGCTTTAATATTATTTTCAACCGGACTTGTGTCGTTATCATCGATAATTGCCTCTGTATCACTCCCGGTTACATTATTTATTTTTAATTCTGCATTTTCAAAAAATGTAGATATTTCACTTACAATTTTTAGTATAATTATTCCTTTTTTTATAATTTTTACTCACCGGGCAAATATCAAAAGACTTCTTGCAGGAGAAGAAAAAGCCTTCAGCAACCTGATACTATTCAAAAAAAAGTAATTTTTTCATTTGTACTACTTTGTAAATTTTTTTAATGACATAACCAGTAGAGAGAATGAACAATCAGGATTGTTTCAGATTTTTCACACTTTGAAGAATATTAAACAAATCATCTTCTTTAATATCCATAAAAATTGTCAGTAGCATTAGGTTTTTAGGCAGGATAGAGTTTTGGGGGAAATTCACGGCATCTTTTTCGGTTGTAATGATATGATTGCAATTATTTTTTTCTGAAAGTTTTAAGATTTTATCCAAATCGTTACATGAATATTTGTGATGATCCGGGAAATTTATCGTCAGGTTTTTTTCGTAATTTGTTAGAGAGTTTATCGTTGAATAAAACTGTTTTCGATTTCCAAGACCGCAAAATGCTAAAATTTTGGATTCTCTAATTGTATTAAGTTCAAAAACTTTATCGTCAACCAGGCGAATTAATTTTTCATTTTTTAAACTTGTATAAGAAAATGAAAGGTCAGGGTTTATCCTTTTTAGAAAATTAACCTGTGATTTAGGTAATTTTTCTGTTCTTGAGAAAAACACAAAATTTGCTCTTTTTATTCCTGATATTGATTCACGCAATCTTCCGGCGGGAAAAATTTTTGTATTGGCCGGGTGTCTGGAACTATCCCATAAAATAATATTGATGTCCTTCTTAAGTTTTCGATGTTGAAATCCATCATCACAAATCAAAATATTGCAATGAAATTTGTTTATTGCGGTTTTACCGGCAGCAGTTCTGTTTTTATCGGCGATAATTGTAATGTTTTTTGTCTTTCTTGCCATCAGATAGGGTTCATCACCACAATATTTTGCAGTATCCAAAGGACCATTGCCATTGGAAACAATTAGTTGTCCTTTACTTTTTCTTTGATAACCGCGAGTTATGATTCCAACTTTGTACCCTTCGTTGTTTAAAAAAGTTGCCAGGCTAATTGTAAAAGGAGTTTTTCCCGTTCCTCCAATGGTTAAATTTCCAACTGAAATCACGGGAACAGATAATTTTTGTGATTTTAGAATATTATGATCATATAAAAAATTTCTAAATTTTGTAATTATATAAAACAAAATTGTAGGAATAATAAGTATTAATTGGAGTATTTTTTTTATCATAATTTTACAAGTGATTATAAAAAATCAATGATCTTTTTTGCTACCCTTGCAGATGCTCCCGGCTTTCCGAGTTTATTTGTGACGTTTTTTAGGAAATTTCTCATTTCAAGTTCTTTAATTTTGCTTTTCAATATTGTTAGGGCTTCATTGGCTAAATTTACAGCATTAGCTTCATGTTGAATTAATTCAGTAACCCCTTCTTTTTCCCCAATCAAATTAGGTAAAGAGATAAAAGGAACTTTGATTAGTTTTTTCCCCAACCAATAAGTTAGAGGTGAAACTTTATATATTACTGTCATTGGTGTGTTGGCAATAGCTGCTTCCAGTGTAGCTGTACCGGAAGACATAAATAAAAAATCAGATTGGCGCATTAAATCCTGGTTACGATTATAGGTCCATTTAAGCCAATTCATGGGATATTGTTCTTTATATTTGTTTATAGCTATTCCTGGGGCCACTGCAATATGGGCCTCTAATTTTGGGAATTCTTTTTTAAGAATTTTTACTGCTTCAACCATTATTGGAAAATGGTTCTCAGTTTCCTGTAGGCGGCTTCCAGGGAAAAGTCCAATTAAATGAGAAGAATCAGGATGTTTTAGGTCAGGTAAACTGCTATCATTTGAAAATATTTCATCCATTAAGGGATTGCCAACAAAAGTGGCCTTAATATCTCGTTTTTTGAACCAGTCTTCTTCAAAAGGTTGAATACAGAATAAAGCCTTTGTATATTTTTTGATTTTTTTTGACCTTGACTGATGCCAGGCCCAAACCTGGGGACTAATATAATACACAACCGGAATGTTAATTTTATAACAGGCTTTGGCTAGTCTTAAGTTAAATCCAGGATAATCAACCAGAACAACTAAATCCGGCTTTTCAGTTTTTAAAAAGTGTAAAGTGTTTTTCCAAATTTGACGAAGTTGAGGAAGATGCCTGATAACTTCAGAAAAACCCATAAATGAGGTCTCACTTATATGATGAATAAGTTTGGCGCCCTGGTTTTTCATGTTATTTCCACCTAAAGCAAAGATAGATGTATCTGAAGTTAGTTTGTTTATTTCTTCAATCACTTTTGCAGTATGAATGTCGCCGGAAAGTTCTCCCACTGAGAAAAAGATTTTTTTCATTTTTTTATATTTTCCAGACTTTTCTTGATTAATGATTCAATTTTGATGGATACTTCCAAAGCTTGTTTGCCATCTTCACCGGTTACAAGTGGTTGTGTTCCTGTCTTAATAGAATTTAAAAATGCCTTTTGTTCCTCCAGCATGGGATTTTGATCTATAGTTTGTGGCTGATGTAACCAGATTTTCTGGCCCTGGTTATCAGGTTTATTAAATTCGGCAATTGCTTGAGCTTGGCCCTTGCAAAAACTATTTTCAGAATTCAAACTATATATCTGAGATTTGTTTTTTAAAAAGTCGATGGAAATATAATTATCTTTTTGAAAAATCCTCAATTTTCGCATATTTTTAGTCGAAACCCGACTTGAAGTAATATTTGCTACACACCCGCTTTCAAATTTTATCCTGGCATTTGCAATATCAATTGTGTCCGATAATACTGGCGTTCCTGAAGCACTTATCTCGCTGATTGGTGATTTCGCTAAGGTTAGAATAAGATCAATATCATGGATCATTAGTTGTGGGATAACAGTAACATCCAGCCCTCTGGGAACAAATGTTGTAATTCGGTGAGATTCCAAAAAAAGAGGGCGTATTTTTTTTTGATCAATCGAAGTCAGAGCAGGATTGAATCTTTCAATATGTCCAATTTGTAAAATCCGTTTGTGTTTTTTACATAGTTCAATAATTTGGTCTGCTTCTTCGATAGATACAGTAAAAGGTTTTTCCACAAAAATGTGTTTTTTCTGTTTTGCAGCCTCTAAAGCAACTTTAAAATGTGAAATTGTGGGAATTATAATAAAAACAGCATCACAGGAATCCAATAAACTGTTTAAAGAATTAAATTTTTTTATTTTGTATAAATTTGAAATTTCTTCAGATCTTGCCTGGTCAATATCATAAAATCCTATAAAATTACATTTTTTCCCGTCAAGCGATAAAAGATTTTTTATGTGAAAATTTCCAAGATGTCCAGCTCCAATTACGCCAACCCGTACCATTCAGCCTCCATTATTTTACGTCTGAATTTATGATTTGTAAACTAATTTTCAAACTTTCCGGGATAATTTATTATTCTTCTTGGTTTTTCAGAATGATAGTGTAAATTTTTTGAAAAAATGAAAGGGCGAATTATGAAATTTATTAATACTAAAAAAATCTTTTTAGTACTTATTATTAGCAGTTTAATACTTAATGTTTCCTGTTTCCAATTTTTATCGAAAACTCTGAATGAACCTGTCAAGCCACAGGAAATTGTAATTATTCACTGGAATGATTTTCATGCGGCGAATTTACCTTATAAACCAACTTACAATAATCCAAATGAAATTTTTGTTGGAGGTTATGCTAATTTAGCAGGATATATCGATTCCTTAAGAGGAGTATATCCCGGAGCTTTGGTGCTTAATGCCGGAGATGATTTTCAGGGCTCCCCGGTTTCATCAATTACAAAAGGTATGTCACAAATATTAATATTGAACCAAATAAAACCCACTGCCTTTACAATTGGTAATCATGAATTTGATTATGGAACCGACAATCTAAGGAAATGTATTCAAAAGGCTAATTTTGATATTTTATCAGCAAATATTTTTGATGTTAATCAGCAAAAGATTTTTACTGATCCTTATAAAATTGTGCAATATGGAAATGCAAAGGTGGCAATTATTGGATTGGTTCTGGATGATTTGAAATCCAGTGTATTACCGGAAAATGTAAAGGGACTCGATATTCTGGATTCCTATAAACAGGTATCAAAATATGTTGATGAAGTCAAGGGTAAATCAGATTTGATTATTGTTTTAAGCCATCAGGGATTTTTTGCGGACTCTGTATTAGCTACTCGTGTACCGGAACTTGATTTAATAATCGGTGGGCATTCACATACTTGGCTAAGAGAGCCGGTTCAGGTTAATAATGTCTTGATTTGCCAGGTTGGGGCAAGTGGCGAGAGATTGGGACTTTTAAAAACAAAAGTAGATGTTCAGCAAGATACTATTTTATCTTTTCAATACGAATTTATCAGAACTGAACTTGGGAAAGTGAAACCAAATCCAGATGTAGGTAAAGTTGTGGATTCACTTGATGCAATAATAGCTGATAAAATGAATGAAATCATCGGCGAATTAAAAGTTGATTGGATAAGAAACGGAAGAGGTGAATCTAATATAGGTAATTGGATTTGTGATGTTACCAGGGAAGAATTTGGGACTGATATAGCTTATCAGAATAGTGGCGGAATCAGGAAAAATTTATTATCAGGACCGATAAAATTAAGAGATATTTGGGAAATTTCACCATTTGACAATACGATTGTAATTGCTAAAATAAGTGGCAAGCAATTAATAAACCTGTTACAATACCGACTTGATAATACTCGGGATTTTCTTCAGTTTTCAGGATTAAGAATAAAGTTTAGTCAATCAAAAAATAAAATAATTGATGTAACAGTAAATCAAAAGCCAATTAAAGAAGACCAGTTTTATACTATTGCCACAAACAATTATGTTATTGGACATAGCGCCCGTTTTTGGGGAATTGAAAATGATGAAATGGAATTGAAAACTACCGGGGTTATTGGGCGTGATGTTTTAGTTAAGGCAATTAGAAAAGAGAAGGTGATTTCAGATGAAACTGACGGAAGGTACGAAAATATTGATAAGTAAATAAATATTAAAAAAAAATAAAAACCAGACGCAAAAAAGGGTAGATGTCCTATCTACCCTTTTTATATGAGTGCTTAATATTTTGATTGAGAACTTATTGAACGAGAGAGAGTACGATTTGTGGAGACGAGTTAGCCTGGGCCAGCGAAGAAACAGTAGTTTGTTGCAGAATCTGAAGTTTCATCACTTCCATTTGTTCCTTGGCAAAATCAGCATCCTCGATAGAGCTTCTTACCGCCTCCGTATTCGTAGCAGCGACTGACAAACTCTGCTCTTTGGATGATAATCGAACTTTGTATTCACCTACCTTTTGAATTTTTGTTGAAAGACTATTAATTGCAGTTGCCATAGATGCAATCGCAGATGCAGCACTTGTTGTGTTAGAAAGACTAATACTATTAATAGATAGAGCAGCTGAATCAGTATCCTGTAGTGTGATTCCTAATTGATCTGATGAACCTTCACCGGTTTGAAAACTACCACTGTATCCACCATCAAGTAATTGGTCACCGTTAAAAGTAGTTTCACTGACAATGTCTCCGATTTCTTCAACCAGTGCAGAAACCTGGTCATTCAAAGCGCTTCTTTGAGATGCATTTAGTGAATAATCAGCTGCCTGTGTTGCTTTTTCTTTAATAGTCTGCAGAATATCCATGACATTTTGATATCCGCCTTCAGCAATGTTCAGAATGTTTTTAGCCTGGCTTACATTCTGTAAAGCCACATCGAGCCCCCTTTTCCTTCTTTCCAGGCTTCGTGCTAAATGATAACCTGCAGGATCGTCGGCAGTTGAATTGATTTTTTTACCTGTTGCTAATCTTAATTGATGCAATCCCATCTTGTCATTAGTATTGTACATGTGATGAAGTGATTGCATTGCCTGAATGTTTGCATTAATTCTTGTTAAACCACTCATGAGAAAACCTCCTTGTTAAAATAGACATCCGTGCCTATTTGGTGTAATTAGTATTTTATGAATTTAAGAGCCACCAACTTCTTTAATTCTTTTTTCAAACAACTTCTGGTAAAAATATCGGAAGAATCTGCAAAATATTGATAATTTCAATAACAATCGATTAGTATCGAAAAAATGTACCAGTAAAAGATAAAATACGATAAACTCCACTAGTTTTTATGAATCTTTAGCCAAAATGATGATTAGAATTATTTAGTAGGATGTGGAAAGATCGGGAAATTAGTTGTAAAAAAATGTCATCAAATGTAATAAAATGTAAAAATTGCCGAAGACACTTATTATATCTTTTCAAAATATATAAATTTAGATTAATTTTATCCTGATCAGGTGGAGAAAAAATTGAGACTGAAAAAAATTATAATCATTTTGTTATTAATTGTTACTTTACCTTTAGTATTATATACGGTGTTTGAATTTTCATCATTAAATGACAGTGAAAGAATCATTGCTGATATTTATAATCAGGAAATGAATTCCTTACTATCAACAATCAATCAAAATACTTCATCTTTAATAAACCAATGGGCTGAACAATTAGACCAAATGATATTGAAAGATGATAAGGGGAAACGAATTAGTGATTATTTTTCACGTGTAAATGGGGTAGAAGCAATTTTTATTGCAGATAGTTTGTTAGCCAAAATCGAATTTGTGTACTCTCATTCACAAAAGATTGATTCAATCTCTTTGAAAAAAAGAATTAATGATAGATTGAACATGAATAAAGATATAATACACAGGATGTTATACAGAAAAAGTGTGGGCTATGTTAAACCAGAATCATTTAATTTTATCGATGATACTACCGGGAAAAAATATACAGTCGTATTAACAGTTACAGATTTAATAAAACCTATTTTATCTATATATGGAATTATTATTAATGTCAGTGAACTATCAATTTTTTCTACTTTACCATTGAACAGATATGAAAATACTGAAGTTGATTTTGGCATTTTTGATAGAATCAATAATACTACAATTTATTCCACTCGCGATCTCAAACCAGAAGATCTTAAGATTACCAGTAAAATCTGGTTGTTAAATGATTATTATATGGGAATAAGACTTAAAGACTGGGCACCAGAAAAAAGAGCAAAAGAGCGTTTTTGGAATGGTGTAAAAATGTTTTTATTTTTATACTTGTTTCTTATTGCCGGAGTTGTTTTTGTCTATATTAGTTTAAAGAAAGAAATGGCTTTAGCGCAGATGAAATCAGACTTTGTATCAAATGTTTCACATGAGTTGCGAACTCCACTGGCACTTATTAGAATGTTTGCTGAAACCTTATCAATGGATAGGGTCAAAACTGAAAAGAAAAAGCATGAATATTATGACGTTATCACGGGAGAAACGGAAAGATTATCCCATTTAGTAAATAATATTTTGGATTTTTCAAAGATGGAAAGCGGTAAAAAGAAATTTCAGTTTGATGCTTTAGATATCAATGAAATTGTTGAAAAAACGCTTAATACCTATAAATTTCATCTGGAGAATAAAGGATTTAAATATACTTTTGAAAAATTCGGGGAATCATTAATTATTAGTGGTGATAAGCAATCTGTAGTGGAATCTTTCATAAATTTACTTGAAAATGCAATTAAATATAGCAAAGATAAAAAGGAAATTTTTATTAGGACCGGTGAAGAAAAAAGGACAGTGTGGTTTGAGGTCGAGGATAAAGGAGTAGGAATATTGGCAGCTGATCAGAACCGAATTTTTGAAAAATTTTTCCGTGTATCAACCGGTCTGGTTCATGATGTTAAGGGTAGTGGACTTGGGCTGGCTCTTGTTGATTATATAATGAAAGCTCACCATGGAGAAATTGTAGTCTCGGGAAAATTAGGGGTAGGAAGTAAGTTCAGATTAATTTTTCCAAAAATAGTAGAGAAAAAAACTTAAATAAGGAATAATATATGGCAAATATATTAATAATTGAAGACGAACCTCAGATGAGACTGGGTTTGAAAGATAACCTGGAATTTGAAGGACATAGTGTTGAATTTGCAGAAGATGGAAAAATTGGTCTTGAGAAAATTCAATCTGAAAAATATGACCTGGTATTGCTCGATGTTATGTTGCCGAAAATGTCAGGTTTTGATGTTTGCAAAAAAACCCGGCAAGATGGGAATCAGATTCCCATTATAATGTTGACAGCAAAAGGGGAAGAAATTGATAAAGTACTTGGATTGGAAATCGGGGCTGATGATTATATAACTAAACCTTTTAGTTTAAGAGAACTCTTAGCCCGGATAAATGCTGTTTTACGAAGAATTGAGAAATCAGATTCAAAGGACGGAGAAAAAATAATTATTGGGAAACTGGATATAGATTTTGATGCATATAATGCTTATAAAGATGGTAAATCTATAGCAATGACTCATAAAGAGTTTGAAATATTAAAATTATTGTGTAGGAAAAAAAATGAAACAGTTAGCAGGTCTAGTTTATTAGACGAAGTATGGGGATATGATCAGGAAATAACAACAAGAACCGTAGATAATTTTATTTTAAAATTGCGTCATAAAATTGAAGAAAATTCATCCCATCCAAAAATTATTCTAACTGTACATGGTATTGGATATAAGTTAGTTATGTAACAAAATTGTTTTTTAACATTTGGTATAATTTGTCTGGTATTGATAGGTATACGTTGCAGATTATAGATTTTAAGAAATTGTGACATTCTTTTACATTTCTTTACTTTATTAAAACAACGATGATATTCTTTTAATTTAATTTTTAATAGAAATTGAAATTTGAATTAAAAGGAGAAAAAATAATGAAGAATTTAACGTTAGTGTTTTGTGTTTTGTTAATCGCAGTAACATTTGTGAATGGCTCAAGTAAGCCACAACAAAATTATGTAAGAGAATATTCAACAATTGAAGAGGCAGATGTTGTGTCAGCAAATATTATTAATTCTGCTTATTTAAGTGATAATGATTTTGAGTTTAAAGAATATGTCATGATGCATGTTTTAAAATACAAAATGTGTTTTCCGCAAATTGATTATAGTTGTGTGAAAAATGAACTTGAAAAACTGGAAGAAAAGGGTAAAACTAATCAAATAAGGTTGATGGCACATTTAACAAAAATTTGTTTAGAAAATTCTGTAGAAATTAAAAATTCTGAGAAATTAATAAAAATGATGGATGTAGATTTGTTCTATTCTGAAATTTTTAATCAGATAAATAAAAATAATTCTGATTTTCTTGCTTTTGAAGAATTTGAAATTAATACAAAATAATTTGGATTGCCGGATTTTTCCCATTCTATTTAAATATTGATTGTTTTTGGAAGGTATGTTGTCTATGAAAAAAGTAGTTATAATATGGATATTATTTTTTATATCAATTCAAGCTGAAGAATATAGACGAGTTGTTGAGTTATCAGGTGCCTGGAAATTTGAAATTGGTGATAATATGAATTGGTCAAAATATGATTTTGATGATGAGCATTGGGAGTTTATTAAGGCTCCTTCAGACTGGGAATCTGAAGGATTTCCCGGTTATGACGGATATGCCTGGTATAGGAAAAAATTTATTTTTTCAAAACAAGAAGGTGAAGGGATATATTATTTAAGACTAGGTGCAATTGATGACTCTGACATGACCTTTGTTAATGGAAAATTGGTAGGACAAACCGGTGGATTTCCACCGAATTATTATACTGGCTATTCGGAAAATGGCAGGATAAGAGAGTATAAAATACCACAAGAATTACTAATAAATGGTGAAAATGTTATATCTATTAGAGTATATGATGAAGGCCTTCAAGGTGGTTTGCGTTACGGTAATATTGAGCTTGGAGTAAAAAGCTATGGTTTCCGGCCAATTATTGATTTAGCAGGGAAATGGAAATTTAAAACCGGGGATAATAAAAATTGGCTGAATACAGAGTATAATGATGACCAATGGGATGAAATAACAGCACCAGCTTTTTGGGAAAACCAAAATTATGAAGGATACGATGGATTTGCCTGGTACAGAAAAAGTTTTTTACTTAATCAGGATTATAAAGATCAAAATGTAATATTATTACTCGGTAAAATTGATGATATGGATGAAACTTATGTTAATGGATATCTAATAGGATCTACCGGAGAAATGCCGGAAAATGATGATGATTATCATGTGAATAGTGTTGATTATTCTATAGTGAGGGCGTATTATATTCCAAAAACCTACTTGAATTATAATGGAAAAAATCAGATTGCGATCAGGGTTTTTGATGGTTATAAAGATGGTGGGATTTACAATGGACCATTAGCAATTGTTAACAGGCAACAATATAGATCTTATTTAGAACATAGAATGACAACTAATCAGCCTAAAGACTTTCACAAAAAATTTAATATACAATCAATCCTTGATAAGATCTATAAAATTGATAAGTAAATTAAAATTAAATTAAACACAAAAAAAGGGTAGATGTCCTATCTACCCTTTTTATATGAGTGCTTAATATTTTGATTGAGAACTTATTGAACGAGAGAGAGTACGATTTGTGGAGACGAGTTAGCCTGGGCCAGCGAAGAAACAGTAGTTTGTTGCAGAATCTGAAGTTTCATCACTTCCATTTGTTCCTTGGCAAAATCAGCATCCTCGATAGAGCTTCTTACCGCCTCCGTATTCGTAGCAGCGACTGACAAACTCTGCTCTTTGGATGATAATCGAACTTTGTATTCACCTACCTTTTGAATTTTTGTTGAAAGACTATTAATTGCAGTTGCCATAGATGCAATCGCAGATGCAGCACTTGTTGTGTTAGAAAGACTAATACTATTAATAGATAGAGCAGCTGAATCAGTATCCTGTAGTGTGATTCCTAATTGATCTGATGAACCTTCACCGGTTTGAAAACTACCACTGTATCCACCATCAAGTAATTGGTCACCGTTAAAAGTAGTTTCACTGACAATGTCTCCGATTTCTTCAACCAGTGCAGAAACCTGGTCATTCAAAGCGCTTCTTTGAGATGCATTTAGTGAATAATCAGCTGCCTGTGTTGCTTTTTCTTTAATAGTCTGCAGAATATCCATGACATTTTGATATCCGCCTTCAGCAATGTTCAGAATGTTTTTAGCCTGGCTTACATTCTGTAAAGCCACATCGAGCCCCCTTTTCCTTCTTTCCAGGCTTCGTGCTAAATGATAACCTGCAGGATCGTCGGCAGTTGAATTGATTTTTTTACCTGTTGCTAATCTTAATTGATGCAATCCCATCTTGTCATTAGTATTGTACATGTGATGAAGTGATTGCATTGCCTGAATGTTTGCATTAATTCTTGTTAAACCACTCATGAGAAAACCTCCTTGTTAAAATAGACATCCGTGCCTATTTGGTGTAATTAGTATTTTATGAATTTAAGAGCCACCAACTTCTTTAATTCTTTTTTCAAACAACTTCTGGTAAAAATATCGGAAGAATCTGCAAAATATTGATAATTTCAATAACAATCGATTAGTATCGAAAAAATGTACCAGTAAAAGATAAAATACGATAAATCTCACCAGTTTTAATTAGAAAAAAATGCACTAAGTATTAGTAAACACAATGTTTATATTACCAAGAATTTGTTGCTTGTTGTAATTAGTTATTATGTGATATCAGCAACATTTTTTATACATTTTATAATTTAAATTAAAAAAGAGTTTTGTTTTTTAAATTTAAATTTTATATTTGGCTATTCTGGAGTTAGGTAATAGGTAATATAAAAAAATGCTATAATTTTTTAGGTGAAAGAATAAAATTGGGAACGAGTAATAAAAACTCAAGGCAAATGAAAATAATAATATTGCTATGTAACTGGCTAATAATTGGTCTATCATTTATATTTATTAATTATTTAAAGAGAGAGACTTTTATTTTGTCATCAAGTTATACTAAGTTATTGTTTGCCTTTTATCTCAGTTGGCTGGCAGTTGCTTATATTACAAAGAAATTTCAGACCTGGTATTTTAAAGGGTTTTTCCAAATATTGTACAGGGAGTTTCTCTCAATTATCTACTTACTCATGATAATAGCATTTATAGTTGTAATATTTAATTTAACAGCCTTTTCCCGAAGTCAAATTATTGGGACATGCTTTTTAATATTTATATCTGAATTGACTATGACAACATTGTTTTATATATTAAATAAAAGCAACAAGATAACGTCAAATAAAAATGAACGTTTTCATGAAAGCCAGGTCTTTAGTTATAATCCAATTACTCTTACTATTGATTTTTTCTTATTAGTTTTTGCAATATTTATCACAAATTATTTTATCAATGGTAGTTTTTTATTAAGTGAACATTTCTATGAATTAACAGGTATGATTGGATTACTATGGTTAATGACAGGAATTTTTACCGGTAAGTTTTCTAATAAACATCATAGAAATGTATGGTATGCATGGTCCCCGGTTATCAAATCAATCCTATTAATGGCTTCAGGCCTTGCTTTTAGTATATTTTCATTCAGGTTGTTTCATTTTTCACGATTTGAAATTTTTGGTTCCCTTGCGGTTCTGGGTATTTCAGAAACTTTCATCTTATTTTCTTATTATTTTATTTTCAAGAAAAAATCCAGGATAGCTGATGTTGAAACAATATCAGAGGTAAGAGATAGAATATCGTCAAATAATAAAATAGCAGATGAGACATGTTATAAAAAGAGTAGTTTTGAAGAATATATTAAAACAAACTTAGAAGATAATAGTATTCAGTCAGTATCTGATTTAATAAATTTTATTTCCAATATTCCGGAAATTGCTGAGTTCAAAAAAGAAGATTCTTCCATTCTTGATACAAATAATATTTTTAATCTTAAAAATATAAAAGAACATTCACTCAAAATGTTTGTGAATTTACATAAAGTGAATGATTTTCAACAATTGAATAAGTATTTTCTGGAAGTTTACAGACGCTTAAAACCAGGTGGTTTTTTTCTTGGTAAAGTTGTTACAAATACTTCCTATAAAAATGAGTTTTTTCAAAAATATCCAAAATATATTGCCGAAGTATTTTATACTTTTCATTTTATTTTTCGCAGAGTATTACCCAAATTACCTGTACTCAAGAATATTATTAACACTATTACAAATAAAACCAATAGAATGCTTTCTAAAGCGGAAACTCTTGGAAGATTATATTTTTGTGGATATAAAGTTGTTGGTGTTACTGAAATCGATGGTAATCTGTTTTTTATGGCTCAAAAAGTAAATATTCCATCTTTAGATAAAAATCCTTCATATGGCCTAATTATTAAATTAAAGAGGATTGGACTTGATGGAAAAGTATTTAATTTATATAAATGCAGAACAATGCATCCTTACTCAGAATTTTTACAGGAATATATATATGAACAAAATAAGTTATTGGAGTCTGGTAAAATATTGAATGATTTTAGAATTACATCCTGGGGAAAAGTGTTTCGGAAATTTTGGATAGATGAACTGCCCCAGATTGTCAATTACCTTAAGGGAGATCTAAACATCATTGGAGTAAGAGCATTAAGTAAACATTATTTTAGTCTCTATCCGGAATATGTTCAAAAATTAAGAATAAAATGCAAGAATGGATTAATTCCACCATATTATGCTGATATGCCAAAGAATTTTGATGAAATTATAGAATCTGAAGAACGATATTTATATAAAAAATTAAAAAATCCAATTTTAACTGATATAATTTATTTTTTTAGAGCGATGAATAATATTGTATTAAAAAAAGCCAGAAGTATGTAAGAATATTTTTAATTGGTTTTAATAATTTCATTTTTTATATTATATATTATTAAAAACATATGGAGGGATCATGAAAAAAATTACAGTTATTTTGTTATCAGTTTTATTAGCCTGTTCAGTTTTATTTGCTCAGGAGATAGATGATGAAGAAGATATATTAATCGAAGATATTTTTTCCGAAGAAGAACTGGAAGAAGAGGGGCAAGAAGCGTTAAATGAAGATTTTGATTTAGCAAAAAAATCAATCGGAGCAAAGTTCGGGCTTTATTTGAACGCAGGACCTATTGAGCCGTGGGAAGCCACTGGTGGTATGTATAATATGGGTTATAAAGGACAGCTGGGGTTTGTTATCAATCCTTTAGCTATGTTCTCCTTACCATCAGTTTTTTCTTATTTTCGTGTTGAGGGTTTAGCCGGATATACCAGTTTTGTTGGAAAATACGATAGTAATCGGAAATCTTCAATTATTTCCGGAGCTCTTAATGCCAGGTATGATCTTACTGATTTTTTACTACAATATCTGGGCTATAGCCATCCTAAATTTGGGGCTTTTGCTTTTGGTGGAATGCAATTCAACAATCAAACCTGGGAAGATCCAAATTGGGATATTGATCCTCACAGTGCTTTTGGATTCAATGTTGGGGTTGGTGTTCAAATTGGAAAAATTGATATTCGTTTTATCCAGAGTAATTTTCTCATGGATGATGTTGTTAATAATCTTACTGAGACACCAATCTATAGTTACGAGGGTGAACAGTACAAGCATGCTGAAAATGGATTTTTATTTGGATTTATGCTACCGATTGGTGGGAAAAAATAATATTTAGGGCTTCCTTAAAATCTTTTATCACCGACTTTCATGTTTGATATTTTCACATT
>JAOZSR010000057.1 GCA_029939575.1 Fidelibacterota bacterium | reverse complement strand
TTGATATTGTACTTTCAACATCTAATACACATTCCCGGGCATCAGGAACATTGAAAACTACTTTGTTATTGAATGGTACATTACCATCTGTCCAGTTTGCATATTCTGTCCACAATCCTGTACTTGAAGGATTGGCAGCCGGATTCCATACTGTTGTTGCCTGTTGTTGTGGAGGAACAGCAGTCACTATAGTAACTCCGCCAACAGTATCAATAACAACATCTCCGGTTCCGCCATAGGCAATAATTTTTGAAGAATCTTCAAATGCCTGTACTACATCATAAAAATTTCCCGTAAAATTTACTGTACCTTCTGCAATATCGATTACAGAACCATCTCCGATGGATTGATTTGGGTTCAGTTGGGCACAATTCAGTACACCACTGTTTACATAAACAGAACCTACACCACCGTTCCAGCCAATACCGGTCATCATTGATACATTAATTGTACCGCCATTTAAAATAACAGTACCATTACTTCCGGAATTAAATCCAATCCACATATGATGACCAAAAGTTGCAGTTGCACCTTCTTCTACAATCATAGTTGCTTCATGAGTCCAGCCAACAGAGGACCAATCGTCTGCACTTATAACCAGGTTTGCACCGTCTTTTAATCGAAGTGTTCCACCAGGGCCATTATCACCGACAACAAGTCTTGATATTGTACTTTCAACATCTAATACACATTCCCGGGCATCAGGAACATTGAATACAACTTTATTATTTAATGGAGACAAACCGTCAGTCCAGTTTGCATCCTCTGTCCACATTCCAGTACCTTCAGGATTTGCTGCCGGATTCCATACTGTTGTTGCAGCATGAACAGGCATTTCGTCACAACTTCCGTATAAAACTGCAGGTAAAGTAAGAGCAGTTTCCGGTACCGTCAGAGTTCTATACCCATCACCATCTGCACATTCGGCAGGAATAGTTTCTTCAGTATAGTCACTATTTGGATCAGCCCCTGTTTGATATGAGAAAAAATATTGCAAATCAGTTCCTGATTCTTGCTGGATAGTAACTGAATAAATACCATCTGCATCTGCATCTGCCATCTCATTATAAGAATCCCAGGCACCAAAAGCCACCCATACAGCTCCACCATCATAGAGATCAGTAATCTCATTTAGGTCAACCTGATAGGTAATATCAGAAGTTACCATCGCCTCACTTGTAGAATTAGATTCTGCAAAAAGAGAACATGCCAAAACCAATACTACCATTGTTAAAAAGATTTTTTTCATTTGTTTCCTCCTAAATGGTTAACATTACTTCACATAAAGCATTTTGTTAACTTTCATGAAATTGCCAGCCTGAATCTGATAAAAATAGACGCCGGAAGCTAATTCGGAAGCATCAAAACGCACAGTATATTTTCCAACACTTTGTTTTGCATCAACCAGTGTTTGAACTTTTTGTCCAAGCATATTAAATACAGTCAGTTTTACATCACTGGCTTTTGGTAAAGTATAGCTAATAACAGTACTTGGGTTAAATGGATTTGGATAATTTTGAGCAAGATTATATTTAACAGGCACCAGGTCTGTTTTTTCAATACTTGTAACAGTAGACATATAATTTTTAATATTTGCAAGAGCTGCAACTGCATCATAGGATGCTAATTCATTTGGAAACCATTGCAAAGAACCAAGTGGACGTGCATCGATTGTAGAAACTACATCTGCATCATAAGAGAAATCTTCGATAAGGTCTGTAACAGTTGCAAAACCGCCGCCATCTTCTGTTTCAATCCCTGGAAATGTTGCCGGATCACGATCACCATATGCCATCAGATTTTTGTCATCATCTGTCCAGGTCATAGTTGCAGGCATAACACCATAATCTTTCATTGCTTTTTTCGCATACACATCTCCAACTTCCTGACTTGCAATACCTTTGGTATGCATCAGTGGATCAAGAGTGTTATCATAATTATTTTCTGCGATTATCATACTATAATCATCAATCAATGTCTGAGTTATTTCATTGATAAATACCGGAGGAACATTTTCAACTTCAGTTGGAGTTGTTACGCCTTCCGGTAAGAATCCCCAATCACGTGTTGATATAGGATAATCAGCAGGATTATCATCATATTGACCGGCATAATAGTTATTCAGAAAAGGACTGGTAAAATGGAGGTTATTTGAAGATAACCATTTTACATCTTCCTGTTCCGGTACATAGCCATGGCCAAGATCCCAAATATACGCATCTATTGTATCAAGATTTGTAACACCGCTTTTTACACCATCAGGTAACTGACTCAAATATGTAGCCAGGCATTCACCTTCCCAATTACAGTTAATGAATATATTGTTTGTAAAATATGCTTCCAGGAATTGATTAAAGAAAAATACATATTTTGGTGTATTAACAATTGTATTATGATCAAAAAAGACAAATTTCGTTGGATTCAATTTTCCAAAAAAAGTCAATCCGGAATTTGAAACCGTAGTATTTTCTATCCATAAAGTATCAATTGGCTCCCCATTATCACCTCTGGCAAAAACAGCAAAATTCCATGAATTTTCAAATTGTGTATTGTCACGGAAATAACAATTTTTAAAGAAAATATTCATAGGTCCTTTTACTGGTCTTAAATTAAACAGATCACCGGCAATAACACCTTCAGTTACAAGATCTTCGCAACGAAGGGTTTGTTTGGAACGTTTCAATTGAAATAATGGAGCTGCTTTTCCATCAGTTGTTGTAACAGGCCAATACATATTTTTCAACGTCAAAGACCCGTGCACCGAATGTGTAAATGCTCCTCCGCCATCCTTTGGAGTTGTTAATATCATTGGTTTATTACCACCTTTTTCACCTACAATAATCAATGTAGATGTTGTGTCATCGACATTATCACCACCAAAAAGAATAGGTGATTCTACAAAGTATACCTGGTCTTTACTTAATTTATATACACGTTTTGGGTGAATTCGATTTCCTCCTGCTAATGTATCACCGTTAATTGTATTTTCCAGGTTACCAATATTTTCATATCCCCCCAGAACTATAATAGTATCCTGATCAGCAGGTACATATGCAAAGGCAATACCTACTGTTAACAATACTATTACTAACAAACTTTTGACAAAATTCATTTTCATGTTTCTCCTCCTAAATAGTTAAATTAATAATTAAAACCAACTGTGTTAATTGACAAAATCCCTTAAATTCTATTTTTTTTACCTCCTTTCAACAAAAATTGGTTAAAACTCATACCTTAAACCAAATTGAGATGTAAAACCGTAAAATTCGCTTGATACCGGCATGATATAATTCTGAGCTTCCAAATGTGCATCGTCAACAAACTGATTCAAGTTTGCCAGATCCATTGTGAATGATAGATTTTTTGTAATTTTTTGTTTTAATTGAAAATCAATACGGAATAATTCATCTGTTTTTCTATCAAGCAAGCTGTGAATCGGGTCTATACCGGAATTGGTTTCCCCCTGATAACGGAATGATAATCTGGATGAGAATCCTTTATAATCCCAACCAATCCGTACATTTAACAATGAAGCCGGTTGGTCTATCATCCTTCCTTTTCTGGTTTCATATACCGGAATATTTATTGGTCTTGGAAAAAAACCGGAAGTATCTACACCTTCAATAAATCCAATATATGGA
This sequence comes from Fidelibacterota bacterium, assembly GCA_029939575.1. Classification (GTDB taxonomy): domain Bacteria; phylum Fidelibacterota; class UBA2242; order UBA2242; family JAOZSR01; genus JAOZSR01. The sequence goes on along the minus strand of JAOZSR010000057.1, from coordinate 19,723 downwards.
TACCTGGTTTCTGATAAAATCATTGAATAATTAATATCAGCCACTATACCCTTCAATAAACCCGGCAAATACCAAAAATTTGTTTGTAAACTAACTTCAAATCCATGAAAATAAGCCTTGTTTGGATTGTTAATAGGCATATTATTCATCGATGTGCCTGCCGGTTTAATAAGATCATCATGATACAATTTACGAGGTGCTTCCAGGGATTCAATCAGTGATTCCGGAGCCCCTTCCAGATCATCAAAATATTCAGGATTATAAACAGGTAAACGATAAACCAAATCACTGATTTCTTTGTAAAAGCCATTAATTGTAAAAAGTCCCACCTTACTTGAAAATATAGAAAACCCCAAATCATAATTATCAGCCAATGATGGTTTTAAATAGGGATTATAAACTCTTAATTTACTTTTATTATTATCGGAAATTAAACTGGGAGATAAGAGCATGTAACTGGGACGTGAAGTACTTTTGTAGGCAGCAACACGAATATTACTCCAGGCACTCATTTTTATTTTCATATTAATACTTGGAAACCAATGCTCATTATTCCTGGTTGAACTAACATCTTCTTCAAATCCTATTCCCAGGGGATTAAAAGGATCTTCTAAAATGTATTTACCATCGTATTTAGTATGCATTTTTTCATAACGTACTCCAGGCAAAATCATAATCCTATTTCCAAGATTGATTTCCGCCATAATATACCCGGCTGTAAGTTCTTCGGAATTTGAATAATCATCTCTGGCTGATTCAACTCCCTGTCTCAGATAAAAATCGTCACCTTTCCAGGCTCGCAGACTGTCATGTACAAATTCCAAATAATCCAGATCAGCCGACCATCCCAATTCATATCTGCCATTTAATATTTCACCGTAGTCATAATCTTCATCAATAAAATTAGCTCCGGGAAGACCTTCCGCATTAGTAATATCAAGTTCCTGTTTTGGAATAAAATCAGGAAATGCTTTATCATAAATCTCGGTTACTCTTCCAATACCAATTCCTCCCCAATAATAGAGTTGCCGATTTTCAGTATCACTTGTGCGCTTTTTTTTGACATATTTGCCACCAATTTTGAAATTTCCTGAAATATTTAAGGGCAGAGTATAGGGTATTTTCCAGTTTAGATTAATAGTTCTGGTTTTATCCCTCCTCTCGATGTCAGATCTTACATTATCCATTAAAATGGATTTTCTGCCTGAAGTAATATCAAAAAATTCATCAATCAAACTTGATGGCTGTGCAAACAACTTTGAACTCTCAGCAATACTACTGTTATTTCCAAGAACATGATCATCTTCAAAATTATAATTATCGCGATTAATATCTAATTTTGTATTACTATAAGAAAAATCTAACTTAAGTTCTGTATTGAAAATATTAAAAGTATTATTTAATGAGTGGGATCGAATGCTTTCTAATGGTTGGGATTTTGAAGTTTCAAATCGAAAATCATCCTGATTGAACCGAAATTTATTATTACGGCTTTCATTTTCATTTTCCATCTGACTATAAAAATTATTAAATTTTACTTTCACAAAATCTGTTTTGAAATCCAACATCAAACTACCATGCTTACGACGCCTTAACCGTTTATTTTCAGTGACTGTAGCGCTGGTAGTATAGAGATCATTTGTCTCTGCAATATTTTTTGAATAAGATGCACTAAATCTATCTGAAGACCGATTAACCTGTTCCTGACCTAAATTAAGTAATGCTCCAAGCTTATTATTAAAAAACCGATTACTAACACTTCCTGAAATCTTGTAATTATTAAAACTTGTCTCCAGATCATTATATGCGCCAAGAGAAAGTATACTATAATGTAATCCTTCTTTTGCTTCTTTAAGCCGTAGATTAACTATACCACCTATAGCATCAGCATCTTTATCCGGTGTTAAACTCTTGGAGAGTTCGATTCCCTCAAGCATTTCTGAAGAGATGATACTAAGTCCTACACTTCTGTCAAGATCAACACCAGTCAACCTAACCCCTTCTACTTCAACTATTGTATATTGAGGAGACAAACCACGCACTACAACTTTATTCCCTTCTCCTCCGGAACGTTTTAATGAAACACCTGGTAAACGCCCAATAGATTCCGCGGCATTTACATCGGGCACTTCTTTGATTCTGTCAGACGCCACAATGTTTGTTACAGATCTCGATGATATCTGTTGATTTATGGCATTCATTTGTCCTTTTGCCTGAGCCGTAACAACGACTTCCTTACCTTTCAATACCATATAATTTAGCTCAATATTAAGATTCAAAGTTTGATTTGACAGAATTTCTATATTATAGATTTTTTCTTCATATCCAATATATTTAGCAATAACCTTGTATTTTCCGGGAGTAACTTTCAATATTGTATATTCACCCCGTAAATCTGCGGCAGTTCCAATACTCGTACCCTCTAAATAAACATTCGCACCAGGAAGTGATCCACCTGTTTTAGAATCTATTACAACACCCTTAATACGTCCAGCTGAATCAGCCCACAAATTAACCTGAATTAATAATACAAACAGAATAAAAAATACAGATATCTTTTTCAACATTCATTTCTCCTGGTTACATTTTTTCAATTTTTATTGGTTGCATACACCAACAACCATTTTTCAGTAAAGATATATACAACTTTTACACTCTCCGACAACATTCATACTCCAATTTTTAATTGGTATATACCAATATTTAGTGTAGTATACATCTCGATTTTCATAATGTCAAGAAAAAAAATTACAAATTATATTATTTTTAGTTTTGTTTAGTCCTTAGCAAAAGACTTAATTTTTGGCAAGTATCTTCAAATTCACTTAACCCGGATAAATTACAATATTCTTTTGGATCGCTTGCATGATCAAACAGTTCAGTTAATAAAATTTCTCCGTCCCTAATCCACTCATTGTAGCGCCAGCGCTTTGTTCTGACAGATTTACCGGCTATATCACCTCTCTGAACCTGAGTATAAGCAGCTTGTTTCCACGGCATATTCGGTTCACTAAATAATGGCCGAAAACTAACACCTTCAAGATTTGATGGGGCTTTCAGGCCAAACAAATCAGCAAAGGTCGGATATAAATCCACTAATTCTACAAACTGATCGCAGCGGGTATTGGCTTTTGTTTCTCCCTCCACAACTGCAATCATTGGAACTCTGGCTGAATCTTCAAAGAGAACTGCTTTGTTCCACCATCCATATTCCCCTAGATTATATCCATGATCACCGATAAAAATAACTGCTGTTTCTTCCCAGAGGTTCTGCCGATCAAGTTCATCCATTACCCTCCCAATTTGTGCATCAGTAAAAGTAACACATGCATAATAGGAACGCAAAAATTCCCGTTGGTCCTGTAGTGTAAGTTTTTTTAAATCAGCCGCCCAGCCGCTGCCAATCACGAATTCTTCTATTGGTGTTCGATTATCCGGCATGAATGGTGGCATTAACTCTTTCAATGGATAAATATCAAAATACTTCTTCGGTGCATTAAATGGATCATGGGGTTTGGCAAAACCCAGGGTTAAAAAGAATGGTTTATTCCGAGTTTGCCTCAAAATTTTTATAGCTTTTGTTGCCATCTGACCATCAGCCTGATCATCATCTATACCTTCGGCAGCCAGCCAACTACACCATTTCACGCTACCATTTGTCATATTTCGGCCTTCACCCTGTTTACCGAGTTCAGTTGTCTCAAAATTTAACTTTTCATCCCAGGCTTCAGCATCGCCATGTCCTTTATTTTTACCATGAAAAACCTTCCCCATACTAACTGTATAAAAGTCATTATTTCTAAACATTTTGGGAAGGGTTGTATGGTTTTTTACATTCCTGGTCCAGGGTGTAACATTTTCTAAAATTTGAGTTGTATCAGGCCTGAGGCCGGTAAGAAAAGAACTGCGGCTTGGATTACATACCGGATACTGACAATAGGCATGATCAAAGATAACACCCTTCCGGGCAAGTCGATCCAGATTGGGTGTCTGAACTATTGGATGGCCATAACAACCCATAATATTTTTCAAATCTTCAACAATAATAAAAAGCACATTCTTAATTTTTTTTGCTTTATTTTTTTTAAGATTATCGCATGTTATGGATGAAAGAAGAGTGGATGCGCCTATCATTCCCATTGTAGATTTAAGAAAATTTCGTCGATTGCTCATAGTTCCCCGCCTTTATTCGTCCACATGTATCATAGAAGCACACAGATCAATTCTTGTTTTACTTTGAATTTGTATGTTGATCTGAGCACAAATTATTTCATGTTTTTTTTTCTACTTCAGTAACATAATCCTCTTTGCATCAGTAAAACCTCCTATCCGGATACGATACAAATAAATCCCACTTGAGAGATTAGATGCATTAAACTTAACCTGATATTTACCGGCAGATTGGTGCATATCTACTAATGTTGCAACTTCTCTACCCCTAATATCATTAACAACCAGTTTTACTTTACCATCTTTTGGTGTTTGGTATTTAATAGTTGTAGTCGGATTAAAGGGATTTGGAAATGCACCATATAATTTATATGTCTTAGGTGTTGTAATATTATTAATTTTGATTACACTTGCTACTTTGGATTGCATAAATACCCATAGATGAAGATTTGGATCACAAAACCATGCATCCCATGGTCCATGGTTTCCATCTTCAGATTCTGTATATAAATACTGAGCGCCATTTTTAATATAATTATCAAGAAAAATCGGTGGTACTGTTGTAGTCCGCACCACACCTATTCCAGCATTTTCCATTGCTTCAACCATTTCTATGGAACCTTCAACAGGTACAATATCATCCTGACTGTTATGAAAACACCAGATAGGAGTATTTCCAAATAGATCTGTCTTTGAAGGATCTCCGGCACCACTCATAGGAATAGCAGCTGCAAATCGATCAGGATATCGTGTAATAATGTCCCAGACACTATAACCACCCATTGAAAGACCGGCAACATACTGCCTATTTCGGTCGATATTAAATTCCTCCAAAATATTATCTAAAAGATTAATTACTGTAAGCAATTCATTACTGACAGGAACTGAATCAATATCATAAGTACCTGCCTGTAATTCAGTATCTACCCATTGTTGATTTTCAGAACACTGTGGTGCCAATACAAAACAAGGCTGCTGTGACTGATTAGCTTCTTTAACCCAGACTGTTGCCAGGCTATGCATTTTAATTTGATTTACATTATCAGTTCCTCTTTCACCCTCTCCGTGAAGACTTAACATTAAAGGATAAGATTGAGCCGGATCGTAATTTTCCGGAATGAAAAGACGATAGGGAAGAGTTGTGTTTTCAAAAGTGTGGGAACGTACTTCAAACTTCTCCATAATTTCCTCTATTGGCTGGTCTGTAATAAGAACTCTGTCTCTCACTCCGTTATAGTGTGAGGAATTATTCTTTTCCAACCATTCCAGAAGGCAACTACGTAATTCTTCAACCTTATAATAATATTGCCCAAGATTATAAATATTAGCAAAAAGATTGTTCATTTCGTGAGGATCAGTATTCAAATCATACAAAGCGTTCATAACATTTGAACTGGCACTTTGGGGAATGAACATTTTCCAGCCATCTTTGACGATCATTAAATTTGGCTCTGAGTCACCTCTATAGTCCCACTCTGTTACAACATATTGACCATGCTCTTCATCTGTTCCCTCAATCAGACCACGCAAACTTTTTCCATCACATTCCCGTGGCTCTATTCCCAGATAATCCATAATTGTAGGGAACAGATCAATTGTAGATATATAACCATCAACATTGGTATTGGGGCTGATTTCATTAGGGAAACGTATCAATAATGGAATATGCGAAGATTCTTCATAGAATACATTCTTTTCACGCATTCCGTGTGCACCAAGCATTTCTCCGTGATCACTTACAAAAATTACCATAGTATTTTCAGTCAGATTGAGTTCATCCAGTTTATTTAAAATCTGACCAACCCAGTGATCAATTTCACTTACCAGCCCATAATAATTTGCAATCATATATTTGATTTTCTCTGGGTCAGCATACTCAGTATTATTTAATCTTCCATTAGCCGACCGATATGGAGAATCATGCATATTATCAGAAATACTGGCTGGAGGAACCATATTCTCCGGAGGATACATACTATTAAAAGGTGCAATAGGTAGCATTGGTGCATGAGGAAAATGAAATGAACAGGTTATACAAAAGGATTCGTTCTGAAGTCTCTGAATGGCTTCGATGGTTTGGTTAGCCTGAAATGCCGTCATTGAATTTAATGGATCTACTTGCAGTTCACCATGCTGTTCCGGCTGTGAATGCTCCAAACCTTGTGCACTCATCTCAGCGGCTGTCATTCCATGATATTTATCAAGAGGATTGCTTTTGTAAGGTCGTTTTGATAAGCTACCATAGAATTCTCCCTCTTCAAGCGGACGGTTTGGTTCATTTACAGCAAGATAATCACGAAAAATATGAGTTTGTCCCCCTCCCAAAAAAACTGATCTTCCATTATTTGCATATAATAAAGGATTTTGATAAATACCGGTGTGGGTGGTCTGACTATGCCATTTTCCATAATATTCACAACGATAGCCCTCATCGGTTAATATCTCATCAAAAGTTGGCATAGTCATTAAACCATCTTCATAATAATCATAGGCAAAGGCGTTCTGTCTCATACCTGTATTTTCAACTGTATGGCCAGTAAGAATAGATGATCTTGCCGGAGCACAAACAGCACAGGGAGTATAAGCATTTTTAAAATATGCTCCCTGTGCTGCCATAGCATCGAGATTCGGTGTTTGCAAAACTGTATTTCCAGCGAAGCCAAGAGCATCAAAACGTTGCTGATCGGTCATGATAAACAAAAGATTTTTCTTTTGATCTTTTTTTGCTGCAAAACCTCGCACTCCTGATAAACAGCCCAATACTCCGGCAGATATAATACCTGTATTTTTTATAAATTCTCTTCTTGTCAATGTCATTATACTACCACCCTTAATTTTATACTAATCTTCATATCCTATTTCATCAAAATCACTATGAAATATTGTCTAATACTTTTTCGATAACATTTTCAATTTATTTTGGGAATTTGATTTAAATGATTATCACTCAAATCAGTTTTCTTTCCTTTACACCATTATAATATTTGGAATTATTCTTTTCCAACCATTCCAACAGGCAACTACGTAATTCCTCTGCCTGAGCTTTATATTCACTTCTTTTAGGATTCTTACCAATAAGATTATGCATTTCATGGGGATCTTCATTCAGATTATACATAGCATTAATTACCTTAGAAGTTTTTGAATAAGGAATCATTAATTTCCATCCATCTTTGATAACCATGTAATTTACGATAACATCGCCACGGTAATTCCATTCTGTTACTACATATTTTCCATGTTCTTTATCAGTTCCTTCAATTAAACCACGAAGGCTTTTACCATCAGAATGATGTTCTTTGATTTTTAGATAATCCAGAATTGTAGGAAATAAATCAAGAGTTGAAATATAACCATCTACTGTAGTTTTTTTCTTTATTTTTCCCGGGAAACGAATCATTAATGGAATATGAGCTGATTCTTCATAAAATACATTTTTTTCACGCATACCATGAGCACCAAGCATTTCGCCATGATCACTAACAAAAATCACCATAGTATTTCTTGTAAGACCATGTTCATCCAGTTTATCTAAAATTTTTCCTACCCAATCATCAATTTCCTTTACAAGTCCATAATAATTTGAAATCATATATTTTATTTTTTCCGGATCAGCATATTCAGTTAATCCCATTCTTCCGTTTGCTCCTTTATAAGGAGAATTTTCCATATCGTCGCTAATACTAACCGGTGGTACCATATCTTCTGCCGGGTACATATTATAATATGGAGCGGGAGGAAGCATAGGCGCATGTGGAAAATGAAAAGAACAGGTAATGCTAAAAGTTTTATCTTTCAACCTTTCAATAGCTTCTATAGTTTCCTTTGCCTGAAATGCTGTAAAACTATGTTCTCTTGGTATCATTAATTCACCATGTAAATCCGGCTGTACCCGTTTTGGATTTTGTTTCTCAAATTCTTTATAAGTCATATTGTAATATTTGTCTAAAGGATCTTTTCTGTATGGACGTTTTGTAAAAGTATCATACAACTCACCGGGTTTTAAATCTCTCTTTGGAAAGTTTGCATTTATATAATCCATATATACATGATTTTGGCCACCGTGAGCAAAAACAAAATTTCCATTTTTTGAGGCTTGTTTGGGATTTTTATATATTGATGTGTGAGAAGTCTGGCTATGCCATTTCCCATAGTACTCACAATGATAGCCTTCTTTTGATAGAATCTCATCAAAGGTTGGCATTGTCATCAAACCCTCTTCTTCAAAATAATAAGCCCGACTATTAGTCCTCATTCCGGTATGTTCAACAGTATGACCGGTAAGAATTGATGATCTGGCAGGAGCACAAACAGCGCAAGGAGTATAGGCATTTTTAAAATATACACCTTCTTTAGCCAATTGATCAAGATTTGGAGTTTCCAAAACAGTATTACCGGCTAAACTCAAAGCATCATAACGCTGTTGATCTGTCATGATAAACAAAAGATTTTTTTTCTTACTCGAACAGGATTTTGTCAATAAACCACTAATCACAGTGGCAGACACAATTCCTGTATTTTTTAAAAATTTTCTTCTTGTCAACATTATTACGTTCCCTTTATTAGTTCATCTTTTCCGGTAGATGGTGTTACCCTGACATAGTCATTGAAATATTCTCTGAGTTTCCCTATTACCTTTTGGTATTTTTTATCATTAATTCTATTATCTATTTCCAGTGGGTCTTTTTCCATATCAAAGAACATATCACCAAATTCACGGTAATCCCAATTTTCATGGACAACAGTAGGATCTAACATAATACCCAACTTATATTTTTTTGTAATTACTGCCGCTTGTGACCAACTTTCGGAAATTAAATATTCCCGATTCATTGACCCCTTATTCAAAAGCACCTTAGCTAAGGATTTTCCCTGGATTGGATATTTAAATTCAGGTGTATCTAAGTCCAGCATATCAATTAAAGTTGGTAAAATATCTGCAAGATTTACCAATTCTGCTGTTCGTTGTCCTTTTTTTGTTTTGCCAGGATATTTAATAATCAGGGGAACATTTAATATTTCTTCATAAACATTTTGCCCGACGGCACATTTTTCAACCATTCCATGATTTCCGACAAAATCACCATGATCTGAAGCATAAATTACAATTGTTTCCTCTTCCAGTCCGGCTTCATCCAGAGTATTTAGAATTTCTCCTACACAATGATCAATCTCTGTAACCAATGCATAATACCCACCAATATAATTTCTCCAAATTTGTTCATTTTTAAATGCCTTATCCATATTCCAGACTTTATTGCCACCATTTCGTTGAGATTGTAATAAGGGTGGAAGATTTTCGGTTGGTTCATAAAAACTGGCAGGCTTCTTAATGCCACTACCTTTCTTTGTACCTTCTCCCCATTCAGAAACATTGTACATATCCATATATTCCTGTTGAGGATTGTAAGGTTGATGAGGACGATAAAAAGTTGCCCAGCAAAAGAAAGGATTTTTTTTACCGGCCTGATCTTTTATCATTTTAATAGTTTCCATCTTTGTATAGGCTTCCATAGTATATTCTTTAGGAAGTTTTGATATTCGCGTACCCAGATCGGCTGTTGGAAATTTAGTTTCAAATTCAGAGGAACCTTTAGGGCCTCTTCCAAATTCTGCAGCCCAATCTTCAGCAAATTCTTTCGCCTGGCCCTTTCGTTCAATCCAACTAACATAATTATCATCATCTTTGGGTTTATATTGATGGTCTTTTTTAACATCCCAACCGGCATCTATTCCACTGGAAACATGCCTTTTCCCGAAAGCATAAGTATTATAATTATTATGCTTAAAAACAGTGGCCATTGAAACCGCATCTTCCATAACAGAAGTATGTCCGATATTATGCAATAGTCCCAAAGTGCGAGGCATTAATCCTGTCAATAACGATGAACGTGATGGAACAGAAATACCAACTGTACAATAGGCTTTGTCAAAAACAAGTGATTCTTTTGCAAGTTTATCAAAATTAGGTGTAATCACATCGGGATGGTTTTCAAAACCCATCACTTTTTTATTATGTTGATCAGAAAATAAAATAAGAACATTAGGTTTTTTATTTGCCTTAAAACAGGCAGGTGCTATCAAAGATAATGATGCGATTCCAACGGTCTTTTTCAAAAATTCGCGCCGATTTAAATTTTTCATGATACACCTTTCTTTATTGATAAAATATTTATTTAATCTGTTTCAAGAGGTACATTTGGATCTAAAGCAATTTCTCCACGTAACATTTTTGTAGCTTCTCCGGTAAGTTTAAGATAAAAATCCGTTGGCAGGCCTTCATAATCCAAGAATTGACTTTCTCCGTTAGGTGGATTATTAGTACACTTGAATATTGCAGTTCCTTCATCCATTTCATCAAACATGGATACATATATCATTTCACATCCGGCCGATATAGCAGAATAGAACTGCCGCCACATAAATTTACCTTTTAATCTTGGAATAGCATTGAGAGGTGATTCCGGTTTTAAATTATGCCAGGAAAATCCTGGAAAAACAGATGGAACATAATCAATATTATTTTCTTCACACCATTTTAAATCCTCTTCAATAACTGCTCTGTGAGCATCAACTCCTGCCAAATCACCGTATCTTCCAACATTCCAGGTATGTATAATATCGACTTTTTTAATAAGTTCATGAAAAGCCGGATCGCTGATGCAATCTCTGCTTAATGTTCTCCAATAAGTAGGAATACCAAGCAATACAGAACAACCGCCATAAACTGAATCTTCTTTAAAAAAAGTCACAACTTCCTCAATATCCTCCAGAGTATATCTTCTGTTATCATTAAAACCAGCGCCCCAAATCGCTACCAAAGGTTTGGAGTTGTGATAAAGATAAGTTTGGTTTTTGCCCCTATTTGTTATATGTGTATAATCAGTTAGCCTTTTCCAGTCCTCTTTTATCAGGCCAACAAGTTCTGAACCACATCCTGACATATCGTACATTACAGATATGGCGCGATCATACTTTTCTGCTCCATTCAGGCAGTTATTTAATACATTGTTTAAATTTTTATAGTGTTTTTCATTTTTCAATGTAGTTACAAAACGTTGTACAAAAACACCATCAATCCCATATTCTTCCATCCATTTAAAATGACGTTTTACTGATTTTTCATTTGCTGAACTATACACATAAGCCCAGGTATTATCACGGACAAACTCGGTCCTGTATTTTTCGTCATTATCCAGTTCTGATACATCAGGCCAATAATCAATAGTACAATAACCAGGTTTAAACCGTCCTCCTTTTTCGTAATGTTTCCAACCTAAATCGGCTCCATCTCCATGACAATTGAACCATCCCTGGTACCCACACATTATCATGCCTTTGTATGATGTAAACTGGCTCGTTTCCCCATGTGTACCACCACTGTCTGATGCTGAAATATTTTTTGTGCAGTTGTACAATAAAAAACTTATTAATATGATTAATAAATAAACTGATATTTTTAACTTCATTTCTTTTTCCTGTTATTAAATCAATTCAAATATTAATCAATTATTTGAACTAAAAATCAGCAATTACTTTATTTATCAGGAAAATTTAACATACAATCCTCAAAAAACAAACGCATTTTCAAAATTAAATATATTCAATTTTTAAAACACCCTATCTTTATAGTATCAATTTAGCATATATTAATATTTTACAACTTATAATAGAGAATCCAAGTTACAAATATGATCAAAAAAAAATGGTATCAAACCAGAATTAATTTCAAAAAATTATTAGATACAAATATAAAACTTCTCTAAAAATAATACTGCTTTAGATTTATAAATATTGAATAGATACAATAATAAATTTTTAATATAGTGATAGAATACATAAATATAATACAGATATTGCAGATGCCTTAGAAAAAAGTCGGGAAGAAGGCCTCCTTAATATTGTTAAAACCATGATTAGAAAAAAAATATCAATTAACAAAATCTGTGAATACACCTGGTTTTTTAAGAACAAGGTTAATCCAATGCTCCGGGATATTAAGCAAACCTGCTATTTTTTAAAATATTTAATTAGTTATCAGATTTTCAGATCTGAAAGAAATAATTTCATCAGTTTCAGAATTCACTTCAACAAAACGAATATAGAGTCCGCCCTGATCTTCTTCGAAAATTTTAATTTCTGATGTTAATTCATTTTTATAAATCGATTCATCTCTAATTGTTCCAACAGTTGGAGCACCATCGGGAACTTTATAAGGATCAGCATAATAAATTTTTCGCCCAGCCTTTTTACTTAATAATTCCATCTTATACCCTGTTCCGGTATCAGTAATTTTCAATTCAGATTTAAAATCAGATCTGTTTGCCCTTTTGCGAAAAGTAGTACCCATTTCAAATTCACCTCTGACAGCGCGTGTTGCTTCTCCGGCAAGCCAGAGATAATGATCTTCCGGATTACTGCCATAAGTCCCAAAACTTAATTGATCACTATAAAAAGGTGGATTATTATTGATTTTGTAATATTGTGTACCCTCGTCTATCTCATCAAACATACCAAGATATAACATTTTTACACCAGCTTCAATAGCAGTTTTTGACATATCCCAGAAATAATATCCATCTTCACGAGATAATTCATATCCCCGACCACGTAAAATCTTTTCCCTGATACCAGGTGAAATAGTAGGAGTATATCCAATCCCATTAGCATTGCACCAGGCAATATCATCGGTTATTAATTTTTTGAAATCCGTAGACATTTTGTCCCTGGTAAATCTACTGGTATGCCAGGGTTTTATAATATCAACTTTCTTTATTAAATCCATCATTTTCTTATATTCATTACCACTGATACAATCACGGTCAGCAAATCTCCAGTATGTTGCAATACCCAGCATTACAGAACAGCCTCCATAATCCGGATCATTTTGAAACTTATCCACAAGATCTATCCAGAGCTGAACATCATAACCCTTGTCACCATGACGAGACTTAAATCCCAAACCCCACAACACTATCAATGGTTTTCCATTATGGTATAAGTAAGCCTGATCATCACCGCCAGTTGTAAGTCCTAAAGTATTAATCAAATTTTTCCAATCATTAAAAATGTTTTCTACTTCTTCTGCTCTTTTAGTTTCACTTACTACACCATTCACTTTGATATTCAATCCCGTTAAATCATACATCAAACCTATAGCCCGATTATGTTCATTAGCGGCATCAAGAGCATTACCAAGAATCTTGTTCATTACAGGTTTTAAACTAAAATCAGAGCGAAAACGCTGCATAAAAGCACCATCAATGCCATATTCTTTCATCCATTTAAAATGTCTATTAACGGTTTTGGGATTAACCGGACTAAAAACATAAGCGGGAGAACCATCTTCAAAGAAAAATTTCGTTTTGCATTTTTCATCTTCATCTGCTTCTCGCATATCGGGCCAATATTCTATAGAAGCTGCTCCCGGTTTAAATCCCTGTGAATTATTATAATGTCGCCATTCGTTAGTTAATCCATCATCTGGTGTACCAAACCAACCCTGATATCCTGTCATGGAAATTCCTGAATATGATGTGTGTGCTGAAGTCTTGCTATGTACATTTGCATTTAAACTCTGAGTAATAGTAAAAATGAAAAAAACCATAAATATCAACATTATTCTTACTATTTCAATTGTGTTTCTTTTCCCCATATCATTATCCTTTTTTAATTTTGTAATGATAAATATTCATTCACCTAATCAGTATAATCTTTAAGTTTACCAAATAAGTGCAACTCGTCCATTTGCATTATTACATCTTTGGAATTGTTAATAGCAGTAATATTTATACGATACCTTTTAAACCATTTGTCATTTTCAAAATACCAACTTCTTCTCTTGAGTCGTTTTTTCCACATTGGATTATCATTTACAGTGTGCAAAGTAACCCAATTTTTAATCTTTGGATCCCAGGCCTGTAATTCCCAGTCTTTTGGATCACGTTCAGGAGCATCATTACCTGATGTGATAGTATATGCTGATAACAATGAAAGTCTGTTTGTGTTAATTTCAATCCAGGATTTAGCAGCTTTGACAAGATATTTCGTTGTGATATCATTATCAATTAATTTTTCAATCCTTTCATGATCAGGAGAACCTGCGCCACTTTCCCAGGACTCATTATCATTTGACCCTTTTATAATAACACCCGGCAGATCCGTAATATCAAATCCCGAAGGTAATGCTTCATCACATTTATTAAATAAAACCGGAGGAAGACAAATATCTTCATATCCTATCCATAAGGACCTTGTTCCTTCATTGAAACACCTGCCATCTGTACCTGATTCTTTCACATACTCACTTTTAAGGTCTACTCCATTTTGATAAGCAAAGTAATATTCCAAGCCTGTTCCTGGTGCTAATGACATCTTATAATCATAAATGCCGTCGTTATCAGAATCAGTCATAAAGTGAGGTTCTGACCAAGAATCAGAGCCAACCCAAACAGAACCACCTTCATACAAATCCTTTACTTCCCTTAAATCAACCTGAAAATTTATGTTTTGCAGTGCTTCTTCACAGCCTCCAAATACAACTCTCGGCAAAGAATAACTACCATAAGGCACCTTAAGAAATCTGTAACCATCAGGATTACAACATTCTGATGTTACGATTTCTTCAACTTTATCAGTCTTGGGATCAGGACCATCCTGATAAGAAAAGATATATTGTAATTCCGTTCCAATTGGAACTGGTGGCAATTTAAAAGTGTAAATATTATCACCATCATTATCAGACATTTTATAAGAAATATTCCCTGATTTAAAATTCACCAATACTTCAGGCTTATCAAATAAATCTGTAATTTGCCTTAAATCGACCTGGAAAGTAATTTCAGATTTGCATTTATCCAGGATAAGAGAATCAAAAACAATATGATTTGCATCCATAGCTTTCATGATTAGTTTATCATTATCTATAGTAATATTACAAAAGTGACGTACACTTACAGAATTTTCCAACCACCAAAGATCTGCACTTGCCGGATTTGACAATGGCGCTCCGGCATTCCCGGCCACAATCTGACAACGACCCGTATTTTTTGTATTTCCATAACTTCTCACCGGTGATGTTGTACTGATATTCCTGTTTATTGGTTTTGTTCTCTGATAATTATGGGTATGACCGTTAAAAATCATATCTACACCATAATCATCAAACGCTTTCCACCAATTATCAAAATAAGCATCCATTTCTCCGGAATGATCCGGAGATGTAAAAAAAGGTCTATGAAAAAATATAATCTTCCATGTTTTATCTTTATTTGCTTCCAAAGTAGACAATAGCCATTTATATTGTGTTTTGTCCTTTGCATTTTCACTATTAAGGCAAATGAAAACTACATTTCCATAGTTAAATGAATAATACAGTTCATTTCCGGGTAATGTAAATAATCCTAAAAAATTATCGAATCTTCCAATTGAATTATCTCTATCGTGATTTCCTACACAATGATAGATTGGCTCTCCCGAAATATATTTTTTGCCAAATTGAAACCAATCATGCCACTCTTCACTCTTATTTCCGCTGTTAATAATATCACCCAAAAAAAGAGTAAAGTCTGTTTCCAGTGTTGCTTCAGAAATAATCTTCCATTCATCAACATTGGTACGACTATCACCCAAGACTGTAAAGGAAAACTGATTTTCTGAGGCATCTGAAGCTGTTTGAAATTTCAATTGTTCAGTCCACACTTTTTGCTTTGAATCAAATAATTTATAAAAAATTGTTGAACCGGATTTTAGTGTAGGAAAAGTATATTCAAACTGATTACCTGTTATGGAATTACTTTTAACTGTTTCGAATTTTCCATTCTCAAAATCAGATGTATATCCCCATTTAATGCTATCGGAGTTTCCGGGGTTTGTCCAGGCTATAGTCAACCCGTTTAATGGATTACCAGTACTGCCGAACCTGATACCTGAAATTCCAGTTTGCCCTATAGCATTACCTCTAAAAAGAATCAGTAAGCCCAGGATTAAAGACCATGATCGGATTTTGCTGTTTTTTCTATAATAACTTTGCATTTAATTCCTTCAGAAAAATATTACATTTCTTTATAAGCTTCAATATCAACATACTGGAAATACACACCACATATATACTCAAAATCTCTTATTGCATCCATATATTTATTTTCATGATGCAAACTTTCTTCCATAGTATTTCTTAGTGAACGAAAAGATTGAATGTAATTATCAACAGATTCAGTACCTTTTTTTAAATTTTCCTTCTTAATATCATGGATTTTTTGCCATGAATCAAGACTTTTTCTTGAACTTAATACCTGCTCTTTTTTAATAAGCAGGGTAGATTTTTTCTGTGTGATTCCTGAAGCCATTTCAATTTTTCGATCTTCCATTTTATTTTGAATATATTTGATATCAGCATCTGCTTTTTGAATTGTATTATGTAGCACAGACCTGTCAAATCTTTTGACCTCAAGACCTACACCTGTCTGGTAATATGGGGCATGATCAACATTATTTATTTTATCACGATAATTATATTGCCCCTCTAAGGATAAAAATATATCCCATTTCCCTTTTTGAGCTAATCGTTTTTTTTCAATAGCATTTTTTTTAATTAATTCGAGAACTTTTAATTCAGTATCATTTTGAACAGATTTTTGGAAAATATCATCAAAAGGTGCTAAAATATAGTATTCGCCAAAATATTCATCTTCTTCAAAATCCAGGTCAATTGATTTAACACTATAGTCTTCAAAATTGACGATGCCTATCCATCTTTTCATATTAATTAATAAAGATTGAACTTCAATCTCCCAGCCCTGAATTTTTGAAGTTAATGAATTTATTTCACCTTCAATCTGCTGACGTTCAAGATCTTTGTCCTTTAATTGTTCACAATTTTTTAATTTTATCAGGTCATTTTTAAGTACTTTCAGTCTATGCAGTGTTTTGGCTCTTGGAACATAATCATAATATTCTTCAAGTGCATTGCGGATTGTATTTCGTACAGTATTCACATAATCCAATTGAGCGCTGAACAATTCATTTTCCTCGAATGTCCTTTTGATAATGCGATTTAATTTGCGATTGGAACTAAACAAAGGGAATTGAACTTCTGTTTTAATAAACTGCTTATTCTCTGTTCCTGGTCCTTGGCCCCATAAATTACTGTTGCCAACTGTAGCAGCAACAGAACTGCCGTCAAAAAATTCTTTTTGGATACCTACTGAAGTTTCACTTTCATATTCATTATTATTATCACCCTGAAGTTCAGAAAACATTTTAAGAGGTGTAAATTTTGTATATTCACTTTCAAATAATTTAAAATTAAATTGCGCAGACTCCAATTTATGTTTGGCTGTTTTTATTTTTACACTATTTTCCATTGTAAGGGTCATTATATTCACAGGATGAAGTAATAAATCATTCTTATTCTCAGTCTGACTAATACCTGCCCGGCAAACAAATAACAGGAAAAGACTAACATAAATAAATGAATTAAATTTTAATTTCACTAAAAACCTCCAATGGTTAATTATTGTTGTAATATTTATCAACACCTCTATCTTAATTATAATCTTTCATACTTATGCAAATTTAGTATATTATTTATTAAAAAATTGTCATCCTTAGAATCGTAATCACTTCATTAATATCATTTTTTGAGTTTTAACAATTTTTGTTTCTTGTATTAGAACATTTAATTTATAAATATAAATACCCGACGGCATTTTTGAACCTGAAATATTTTCTCCATCCCATTGAACCTCATAGTTACCTTGCGATTGATTTTGTCGAACCAGTGTTTTGACAAGATGTCCCTGCAAGTCATATATGGACAATATTACAAAAGAATCATTTTTAATACTATATTTAATTTTTGTTACCGAATTAAAAGGATTTGGGTAATTTTGGTATAATTGAAAAATATTGTGCACATTTATTTCAAGTTTCAATGTGTCACCGAAAGCATTTCCTCCGTCTCTCTTTAAGAACCAATTAAATAAATAATTTCCATTTTTAGTAGGAGCCTGAAACTCAACATTAAACATTATTGGTCTACCCCGAAACACACCGCCATAAAATTCAATTTCATGTTTAGAATCATCTATTTCATAAACCTTGGATTCCCATTGATTAGCATTCTGAATAGCAGAAAATTCAAACTTAATTCCATTACTGCTATTCCATGGGACGTTACCCTCATTCCGAATCAATATTTGGGCATTGATTGTTTCACCATTATTCATTTTGTCGGGAATATCATGCCAGAGTATTTTCGAATCATAATCCTGGTAATCATTAAAAGCGGAAGCATAGTTGGCGGTTGTTTTTATATATTCCATAGGATCATCAAAAACAGACCACTGATCATCATTAGTATTGGGAAAAATCAAAAATGGCTCCCCGGGATCTCCTGCATATATTCCCGAACCTTCATCATATTCATTCCAACTTTCTATATATACTCTGTTATAAGTCTGATCAACTTTAGCCCATGAATTCCGATAATAGCGTCCTCCATTCCTGGCCATAAAATATCCGGGATTTCGCACATTCTGATCCCAATAACCAGGTTTTACCTGAACGGTTTTTATACTATTATAAGTAACTGGTTCAAAATATGAATGTACTTCAAACTGGGCAATTCTTTCATCAGTAAACACAAAGATTTCAGGACTGTATGCAGTGGAAATCATATAGATACCATTATTAAAAACCTGGTAATCCTTAGCAAATTCTGCCTGGATTCGACTTTCCAAATCCGATCTGGTGAAGAAACTTATGTTGTCCAGATTTAAATGAGGATGCCAGATATCCAAAATAATTCTATTGTCAAATTGAGCCAGATATTGAGTAGCATATTCATCAGAATTAGTTTTAAAATACTGATTAAAAAACCTGATATACTGGTTGGCTAAAGTATCTTTCCCTGCCTCTGTATTGAGATCAACTTTTGTTTGTCCGTTCCAGGTAATAAGGGGATCCAGGAAAGGAGCAATTTTTGGTACATTATAACCCTCCTGGCGTAATTCATATAATGCTGAAAAAAAATTCATTCTCTGTTTTTCAAAAGCCGGTATGAGATGTACTAACAAAATATCAATATTTGCACACATAACCTGTTTAATCTGAGATTTCCAAAAAGTTGTTGCTCCCGTCCAGGATTCTCGTCCTTCAAGAGGTCGCCATGGCCCACTTAATTGCCCCAGGTTTGTAGTATACCAGTGAAAAAAACTGGCATACACAACATGACTTTCACTGGTAAATTGAGGAGCAGGTGTAAAAAAATCCGACTGTTCCTGAGCATTTATACTTAGAAATAATCCACCTAGAATAGTGAATCGGAAAAAATATCTATAAAGAAAATTTTTCACTATGTTTGATTTTAAAAATTCATATTTTACCGGTTTATTTTACAGATTATTCAGAGCAAATGCATACGCTCCCAAGGCAACTGCCTTACTTGTCCCGATTTTTGAAATTCCCACACCAACACGACTCATTGGATCATAGAGGATTTTTTTAGAACTTCCCGGGACAGTTATCTCTTTTGAATCTCCTTTTTTGAATA
>JAOZSR010000056.1 GCA_029939575.1 Fidelibacterota bacterium | reverse complement strand
ACGCTGCCTCAGACTATGTCCGGCTTTTGACGGAAAGACAGTTTCGAACCTTTTTACGACTCCATCAGGATTAATTAGACAAAAAAGGATAACAAATATGGGCAATAAATCAAATTATTACAAACCTTTCCTAATGGTATTATTTTTGTTTTCAATAATATTTGCCCAGAATCTTTCAGAAGTAAAAGTAACGCGATGGATTGACCCAAATAATTCAACACCATTATCTTTTGAACAATATATCACAAATCATCCCTACAAGCCGATAACATTCATAAGGAAGGAAATAACTCGTAACAAGGAATCCCAAAGAAAAATCTTGATATTTATCAATACTACTCTTGCATCAAATGCCGAATTAACTCCATTTCTTCAACAATTTTATGATGACTTAATTATTACCGATTGGAATCCTGTCCAATATGATATTAGCGGAGGTTCACCAGAATCAATTAAAAATATTCTAATCAATGAATGGGATGAAACATTGGAGGGCGCAATTTTTATTGGTCAATTACCAGTACCATGGTTTGAAATGGAAGAAGAATTTAAATCTGACGGGAAGCCAGATAAAAATTGGGTAGATTTCCCATGCGATCTTTTCTATATGGATTTAGATGGTAATTGGACAGATAGTGATAATAATGGAAAATATGACAGCCATACCGAAAATTGGCAACCTGATATATTTATTGGAAATTTATTTGCTTTTAATTTATTTGACAATGAGATAGATCTGTTAAAAAGTTATTTTGAACGAAATCATAAATATCGTTGGGGTGAAATTGAAAAAACCGGAACAGGACTAACCTATTGCGACGATGATTGGATTTCATGGGCTTCGGAATGGTCGAATGACGCTTCCGTAGCTTTTGGGGAATTTACAACAGTTTCGGAAATCAACACGACATCTGCCTCAAATTATGTTACTTATTTACCGGAAAAATTTGATTTGATTCAGACCTTTGTTCATTCATGGCCACAAGGACATTCTTTTAAAATTTCAGATGGACAGTATTATGATTATCTATATAGCACAGAATTACCGGAATGGTATCCCGGTGCATTATTTTACAATCTATTTGCCTGTTCAAATTCCAGGTATGTTGAAGAAAACTACATGGGGGGAAATTACCTCTTTTCATCGCCTGATGGTCTTGGTGTAATTGGCTCGACAAAAACCGGAAGTATGCTTAGTTTTGGCGATTTTTATACACCGCTGGCCAATGGACATACTTTCGGAGAAGCTTTTCGACAATGGTTTGCTATTCACGGACAGGAATCCGGAAATGTAGGATGGTCTATGTCATGGTTTTATGGAATGACCTATCTTGGAGATCCAACACTAAAAATAAATATGGAAATAATGTACCAGGATGGTGATCCTAATAATGATCATAATATTAATGTTTTGGATATAGTACTAATAATCAAAATTATTTTGAATGAATATAGCCCAACTGAATTGGAATTTGGAGCTGCGGATTTTGATAATACAGGTGATGTGAATATTTCAGATATTGTCTCATTGATTAGTTACATCATGAACCAAAATTAACAATAGTGCATTTTTGCACCTATAAAAACCAGTATTATAATTATTTAAAAATCAAATAATTGACAAGGTTATCTTTTACTATATACTTCAAAATATTTTTAATGGAATATCTTAAATTATTCGTATTGCATTTTTGCAACACTATTATTCTTACTGTTTTTACTGATCTGTTTCCAACAATAATCATTTGTTTTTAATTTCCAAAAAAATGCTATTTGAATTAAACTAATATTTGAAGTATATTAAAATGGCTTCGTAAATATTACGGAGTTTCAACTTTTTTGTTGAAATTTATGAATTAGCTTAAATTAAGCGAGAATCATTATTAAAAAGGCAACCACTAAAATTAGCAATATAAAAAATATTTTATTAATAAAAATATTATCATTTTGTGTACTTATTTCCATTGTTGGATATACAACTTATATTAGTTCCACTAAAAAGATATTATCAGATATTAAGAAAAAAGGTTCAATTGTTGTATTAACCAGATATGCTCCAACAGTTTACTTTGAAGGTCCGGAGGGATATAAAGGATTTGAATATGAACTTATTATGTCTTTTGCAGAATATCTTGGTGTTAATGTTGAATTTAAAATATTTAATAATATCTCAGATATTTTAGAAGCCATTGAAAAAGGTGAGGGTGATATTGCATCCGGCTCATTAACAAAAACAGAAGAACGTATAAAAAAATATATTTTTGGTCCCTCCTACAATGAAGTACAACAATTTGTAATTTATTTAAGAGGGAATAGACGTCCCAAAAATGTTGCTGACTTACAAAACTTTAATATTGAAATTGTTGGAAATAGCAGTTACAACGAACAACTGGAATTATTAAAGCAAAATTACCCAAATCTAAAATGGAAATCGATATCAGAAATAACCACAGAACAAATGATTGAAAAAGTCTGGAATCAAGAAATAGATTGTACAATTGCTGATAAAAACATGGCTGATATAAATCGTAGATATTACCCCGGCATACGACTGGCATTCCCGATAGATGAAAAACAACCTTTAGCCTGGATTATTAATCGCAAAATTAAAAATATTTATCCAATAATGGAGCGGTGGTTTAAAGAATTTAAGGAAAAAGGCAATTTAGAACATCTTCATGAAAAGTATTACAGTTTTGTTGAACTTTATGATTTTGTTGATTTACGCGCCTTTCAACGACGAATCAATGCCCGTTTACCTGATTATATTAATCTTTTTAAAGAGGCCGGGGAAAAATATCAGATCCCATGGACTTTACTGGCAGCCCAGGCCTATCAGGAATCTCACTGGAATAAGTACGCTAAAAGTCCAACCGGAGTCAGGGGTATCATGATGCTTACACAAAATACAGCAAAATCCGTTGGTGTTAAGAACAGAATGAATCCAAAAGAGAGCATATATGGCGGTGCAAAATATCTTTCCAAATTGATTAAGCGTGTTCCTGATAATATCGAAGAACGGGATAAAGTCAATTTTGCCCTTGCCGGATATAATATTGGATTTAGTCATATTTACGATGCTATTAGCCTGGCAAAACAACAGGGATTAAATCCTAATAAATGGAATAGTATAAAAAAAACTCTCCCATTACTATCTCAAAAAAAATATTATAAAACTTCAAAACATGGTTATTGCCGTGGTACAGAACCGGTTAGATATGTGGACAGAATTAGAAATTATCATAATATTTTAGAAAATAATCAGTTACTTGTATTATATTAATATTTTATTTGCCTTACATTTCCAACAAAAATATTTTTTTTCGGAAATAGATACTTATCTGTTAATAGTCAATTTTTCCAACTAAATCACTAATTGCAGAAATATTATTTTCATCGCAATATTTTTTCAGAAATTCCAGGATTTCAATAACTGCATGGGGATTGAAAAAATGAACCGTTCCAAGTTCTACTGCTGAAGCCCCTGCTAAAAGAAACTCGACTACATCCTGCCCACAACTTATTCCACCCATACCGATTATAGGAATATCAATCACTTTTGAAGCTTTGATGACACTGGCAATGGCCACCGGTTTTATAGCAGGCCCTGACAATCCTCCAATAACAGAATTGATAAGAGGTTTCCTGGAATAAATATCTATTGCTGCCCCATATAAAGTATTTATCATTGCAACTGCATCTGCACCACATTCCTGGCATTTTTCAGCCATAATACCAATATCTGTAACATTTGGTGATAATTTTATCATTAAAAATTTATCTGTAAGCTGCCTAAGTTCTTTAACAAGTTGTCCCAATACTTTAGGATCTTTGCCAAATTCTATTCCACCCTCTTTTACATTTGGGCAGGAAACATTAATTTCAAATCCCTGTATCCAGTCAACTTGAGTCAGACGTTTCAATGCTGCAAAATATTCATCATCAGTTCTACCGGCAATATTAACTATTAATTGTCCTTTATAATCTGATAAAAACCCTGCTTTTTCTTCTAAGAAAGTCTCAACACCAATATTTGCCAGACCAATAGAATTTATCATTCCACAATGAGTTTCAACTATCCTGGGAGGCGGGTTTCCAATTCGTGGTTCAATTGATAAAGATTTAGTTACAATTCCACCATAATTATTGATATCCAGGACATCAGATAATTCATTTCCATATCCAAATGTACCGGATGCCGTCATTAATGGATTATCCAAAGAAATTTTTTCACCTAACTTAATTCTCATATCAACCATTAAAAAACACATCTCCCGCGTTATAAACAGGTCCGTCTTTACATACTAAAGAATATTTTATTTCTCCGGATTCAGTTTTCGTCTTTGTCGCGCATCCCTGGCAAAGCCCCATCCCACATGCCATTACTTTTTCTATTGAAACCTGGAGATCAAACTTCATTTTCTTACAATAAGCAGCTAAAACCTCGAGCATTTTATCAGGGCCACAACAATATACATGCAGAGGCTTTTCCATTGAATCAACAAGTGCTTGAAAATAACTAACAACATTTCCCCGGAATCCATGTGAACCATCGTCGGTTGAAAGATTCAATTCAGATTCATAATCTTCAAAAAGAAACATTTCATCTTTATTCCTGGCTCCAATTAATAAATAAGGCTTACTATTCTTTGTAACTAAAGAATCTTTCAAAAACAACATTGGTGCAATACCAACACCACCTCCGATAAGTACATGAGTCCCACCGGTTTTAATAGAAAATTTATTCCCTAAAGGTCCAAGTATTTTTAAATCATGCCCGGATTTCCACCGGGACATCTGTAAGGTCTGAGAACCAACAACTTTATAGACTATTTTCAAAATTCCATTTTTAGCACCTGCAATACTAAAAGGTCTTGGAAATATTTTTTTATCCCCGCTAAAATAAATATTAACAAATTGCCCGGGTTCAGATATTTTTACTATTTCCGGACAATTAATATCCATTTGAAAAAAACTTTTTGATAATTGTTGATTGCTAATAATTTTTGAGGATAAATATTTTTTCATTTTTCAATATTTCGTTTTTTAGGTTCTCCCAACAATAAACTATCAGGATGTACTTTTTTTCTCAATTCTTCAAACTCTTTAATTTTTTGTTCTATATTTGTCGTATCTGATTCAACCTTCTTTGGTTTTACAGGTTCTTCCTGCACTATTAATGTATCAATCTCAGCAGAAACATTTAGTGTGTCAGATTGCTCAGAAATATTTACAGTATCTTTTTTTGCTTCCTCTTCTGACAAAACACTTTTTAATTCATTATATTTTTTCTTTACAACTGTTAAAAATTCACTTTCAGGATAATTCTCTATGAATTTTTCATATCCATGCATTGTATTATCAAGGTCATAAAGTTTATTGTGATACAACCAGGAAATACAAAAGGCAGCCTTTTCACCTAATAAAATATCCGGGTATTTGTTATTCAATTGCTCCAAAATAATAATAGCAGAATCCGGTGAATTCTCAAAATATTTTTCAGCAGTCAGGTACAATTCCCTGGCTTCATTTTCTTCAGATGTAAGTTTTGTGTCATCACCTCTGATAAAAGACAGATATGTGGAAGATGGAAATTCTTTGTCGAGAACATCTAAATAAAAATTAGATAATTCTTCATTATTTTCACGTTTATAAATAAAATACAAAGCGTATAAAGATTTCTCAATAAATGGGTTATAAAGTTGAGAATGAGCAATAGTCTCCAGGCACGCTACTGAACTGTCAAGTAATTGAAAATTGAAATAATGAAGTTCCGAAAGTTCATATAGTTTTTGGTAATATTTTTTAAAAACTCCTACGGTATCAATACTTTTTTTACTTGCTGCCATTTCATTTTCTACCGATTTTTTCAATTCTTCTGCAGTTCCCGAAGCATCTGTTGTATCCTCTTCTACAACTTCTTTCTCTAATAAAAACGCCTTTATTTCAGATGTTTGTTTCATTAATGGAGTTAATTTATCTTTTATACTAAAATAGCGTTTAATTTCCAAAGATTTCTGCTGAGATTCAAAAACAAATTTTGAAGAATTATCTTCTGATTTTACCTTATCAAAAAAATCTTTGGCTTTTTGATAATCATGAAACTCTATCATATTTAACATGGCTAAATGATAATATGCTTCGGCTGATATGGGAGTTTTGGGATATTTTTCAGTTATTAGGACAAATCGTGCTTCAGCAGTTTTAAAATCCTCCTGCTCCTTATAAATCAAAGCTAACTGAAGTTCAAGTTCAGCCCAAATATCCTTATTAGACTCCTCGTTTAACTTTTTATTAATTAAATCAATCGCCTCGTCATATCGTCCTGATTCCCGATATATTTTTGTCAGGAGCACTTCTATTTGACCTTTTAAAAATACTGAAGGAGATAAACGAGACACTTTTTTTAGACAAACAATGGCATTATCAATATCAGATTTTTCAAGATAAATCTCTGCAATTCGAAACTGTGCCTCAGCAGCCCTATCAATACCTTTTAAATTTGCTATTTTTTCATAATACACCAGTGACGAATCAATTTCATGTTTTTTCATAAACAATTCTGCCAATGCAAAATAAATTTCAGAACGTAACTCCGGTTTTTTTGCTTTTTTGGCAGTTTTTTTCCATTGAAAAATCGCCTGATTTTCTTTCCCCATTTTCCAGTAATTTCTTCCAAGCCAAATCTCAAGTTCTGTCCGAAGAGGGCTTGAGGGATATTTTAATAGAAATTCATCAAATTTATTTTTAGCTGTTTGATAATTACCTTTGTAATAATTTGAAACTGCAATAATAAAAAGTGCGTCATCACTCCATTTACTATCCGGATATTTTAACAATACTTTGTTGGATTTTTCAATAGCTGCGTTAAATTGTTTTCTCAGTTTAAAATCAACTTTAGATTTATCTTGTTGTTTATTATAACTCTCTACAGCCTCTTTAAAATATTGTTCCGCATTATAAAACGTATTATAATACGCACAACTTGATAATAATAGCAAAATAACACCAAGAGTTTTAAACATTTTTACCATAATTCCAATTTTCTTCCCTTCGTTTCCCATTATTATTAGTTGCTAAAAGAAATCATAAATCCCGAACCAATTCATCTAAAACTACAGAAGCCGGTTGTTTGAAAGAGACATCAGCAATATCGGAAATTACTGTTTCCTCCGGGTTGATTTCAATTAAAAAGGCCCCATTTGCTTTTGCAAGCATAGGAAAATCAGCTGCCGGTCGCACCAACGCCGAAGTACCAACTGCCATAAAAATATCTGTCTCAACAGAGCCTTCAAAGGCTTGCTCAAGTTCATTCTCAGGTAAAGACTCACCAAACCAAACAACATCTGGTCTTATCAATCCGCCACATTTGCATCTTACAATATGGTCATTACTCTTCTCATACATCTTTTCAAATTCCTGAAGAGTATACTCATCTAAACATTCAACACAGTAATTTCTCATAATATTACCATGTAATTCTATCACATTTTCATTACCTGCTTTTTGATGCAGACCATCTACATTTTGAGTAATTAGCATCATTTTCTCAACCATTTTGCTCATTTCAAATAAGGCAATATGCCCTTTATTTGGTGAAGTTTTCTGAATAATATGACGACGATATTCATACCATTCTGAAACAAGAGCAGGATTTTTATAAAAAGCTTCAATATTTGCTAACTCTTCGGGGGAAAACTTGTTCCACAGTCCGCCATCTCCTCTAAAAGTAGAAATACCACTCTCCTTTGAAATACCAGCACCAGTTAGGATTGTCACAAAATCAGCAGATCTTAATTTTTCCAGAGCCTTTTCATATTTTTTTTTATTTATACGGCCCATTTTTAATACCAATATATTAAAGCATCTTCAAAAGGATGTGATAAATTTTTATTATTTGGGATAATTCTTAAGGTAAATCCATTTAATCCGCTTTTCCAATAGTCAACAACTCCTTTGAAAAAATATTTTTTATTATCTAATGTTTTCTCCAACTTCATTGAGATAAATTCACCTTTGGATATTTCACCTTCACTATCAATGACACCATAAAATATCTGTATATCAACATCTTTAGGAGATAATTCTCCAAGATATACTTCAGATTCTACACTCAAAGTATTTTCAATAGAAAAATTATTAGTATTATCACTCTTTACATTCAATATTCTCAATTGATTCCAGTTGTCCCGCATTTTCTTTTTCCACTTAGCCAACTCAACTGCTTTCACAAAATCATTGTCCATCATCTTTTCCGATCTATTGGCTGATGGAGTATATAATGAAAATGTATATTCCTGTAACATCCTATTTGTATTATAAATCGGGCAAATATCTACCATAGAATTTTTCATTAATGAAATCCATTTATGAGGGAGTTGGTCAGCGCTACGTTCATAAAAAGTAGGGATGATCTGAGTCTCTAAAACTCTGTATAAAGCATTGGCATCTTGTTTGTCCCAATATTCTTTATCTTCAAAAGTTTCTCTCTGACCTATAGGCCATCCAATTTCTGGTCTATAAATTTCATCCCACCATCCATCAAGAGTGCTAAAATTCAATGCTCCATTTGCAGCAGCTTTCATCCCACTTGTTCCACATGCCTCTAATCCCCGACGTGGACTGTTTAACCATACATCACAACCCTGTACCAGATAACGAGCAATATTAATATTATAATTTTCAAGAAAAACAACATGTTGACGAAATGGCTCTTCCTGGGCAAGTTTTAGAATTTCTTTAATATAATTTTTCCCATATTCATCATGAGGATGAGCCTTTCCTGCAATAATAATCTGTACCGGGCGGTCTTTATTTGTTAATAATTTTGCGAGCCGTTCTTTATCACTAAAAAACAATGTAGCCCGTTTATAAGTTGCAAATCTCCTCGCAAATCCAATTGTTAATGCATCACAATTTAAAACTGATCTGGCCTCATCCAATTGCGAATGTAGTCCGATTTCCTTATAATATTCCACTAATTTTTTTCTGGCAAATCCAACCAGACGAGCACGTCGCGCTCCATGAGTTCTCCATAACTCGCCATTAGGTATTTGATTAACTTTTTTCCAGACAACTTTATCAGCTGGTTCTTCCAACCATTTAGGACCTAGATACCTGTTAAATAGTTGTGATATTTCTTTGGATATCCAGGAGGCATGGTGCACTCCGTTTGTTACACTTGTGATAGGAATTTCCTTTTCTAATACATCCGGCCACTGAGATTTCCACATTTTTCGCGACACCTCACCGTGAAGTTCACTAACTCCATTTGTTTTATATGATAATTTAATTGCCAGAATCGCCATTGAGAAATCTTCTTTACTATTTTCCGGTTCTTTTCGCCCAAGACCTAATAACGTATCAATACTGATATTAATATCTTTACAAAAGTTTTCAAAATATTTTTCAACTAATGAATGTGGAAAAATGTCTATCCCAGCTTTAACTGGTGTATGAGTTGTAAATACTGAACTTGCTTTAACAGCCTCAAGCGCAGTCTCAAAAGACAATCCTTTAGTTTTGATTAATTCCCGAATTCTTTCTAAACCTGAAAAAGCAGAATGACCTTCATTCATATGGATAATACAGTCCTGAAGCTTTAGAGCTTTAATTATTTTAACTCCACCCATCCCAAGTACAATTTCCTGTTTCATTCTCATCTCATTATTACCGCCATAAAGTTCTGCACTAATATGACGATCTTCATCAGAATTAAGGGAAATGTTGGTATCAAGAAGATATAAAGGAATTCTTCCTACCTGGACCTTCCAGATTCTAAAATGAACTTTTCTACCTGGAAAATCTATACTAACAACTTTTTCATCCCCCTTTTTATCCTTTATAAGAGTTAATGGCATATTATAAAAATCATTAACAGGATATTTTTCTTCCTGCCAGCCATTTACATTTAAAACCTGTTGAAAATATCCCTTTTGGTATGACAATCCAATTCCAAAAAGCGGAATCCCTAATTCTGAAGAGGATTTCAAATGGTCTCCAGAAAGGACTCCTAATCCACCGGAATATATCGGGATAGCCTCGGAAATTCCATATTCCATTGAAAAATATGCAACATGTAGTTTTTTATTAAAATTATCATCTTTATTAAACCAGGTTTTTCTTTCCATTGAGTATTTAAACTTTTCATAAACCTGATCCAAGAAATAAGTAAAACTGTCATCATTAGCTTTTTTATCCAGAATTTTTTGATCAATCATACCTAGAAGTAAAACCGGATTATGATTTACCTTTTCCCATAAATCCATATCTAATCTACGGAATAACTCCCTTGTTTCTGCGTCCCAACTCCATCTTAAATTATAAGCCAATTCTTTAAGTGGTGTGAGCCTTTGAGGTAATATTGGTGATACAGTAAATGTTTTTATAGGTTTCATTTATCTTTCCTTTCAAACTTTTAATAAACTAAATAAACCTGATTTGTAGGTTTTTTTTATAATCCTGTCAATTTTTGATTTTTAAAAAAATAGTGTTACTAAGAATAGTAATTATAAAAATCTACTAAAATTACAGCTTCACCTATATCTTAGCAAGTCATAACACCATTAATTTGACCTGTCTTTTTAAAATTCTCATAAAATTATATTAATTAATGATTAATAAGGTTATTTAAAACAATATTAAGGAGTTATAGTTTCAAAATCTCAAAAAAATCATCTTCATTTTATATAATTATTTCAACCATCAATCATTTCAATATTTCAATAAAAAATTATGAAATATGCTATCATCAATAGTATATTTCGTCATTATTTCTAATATTTGTTAACTCATAACATAAAGTCATTTAATATGAATATTATTTTTAAAATTCTTCTATATATCAAAAAAAAATCAAATAAAATATCTAATTATTACATACAAAAATGGAATGATGTGAAAACTCTTATCAAATATTTTAGAAATAAGAAATATAGGCTCAAATTCTACAATTATTTATCTGTTCAAATAAAAAAAATCTATAATATTATTACAAATATACTCCATAATTTGTATCATAGAATTAAAATCGGAATTAGTTTAAATAAAAAAAACCGAGAAATAATGTTGTGGTCTTCCATTTCAATTACTATTCTATTATTCTGCCTAATAATTCCTGATATATTAAATAAACCAATTAAATCAGTAATAGAAAAAACAAATCACCTAAATCAGCCTGATACCATAATTGTTCAAACCGCTAATGAGATACAAAATGATACATTTCTCTCTCCTATTAGAGAGGCTCGGGGTGTCTGGATGAGCCGATTTGATTACACACGAACACTAAATACTCAAAATCCCGATAGCATAAAATCATATATTTCCAAAACGTTTAACAATTTTAAAAATGCTAATTTTAATATGATCTTTTTCCAGGTCAGAGGAAATGGTGACTCCTTTTATAAATCAAAGAATGAGCCCTGGTCACATTTATTAACAGGTGAACTTGGAAAAGATCCCGGATGGGATCCTTTGGCATTTGCGATAAAAACAGCTCATGATCTTGGATTAGAACTTCATGCCTGGGTAAATGTTTTTCCTGTTTGGCGCGGCACAAGTTTGCCTAAGAAGACAAATCCCATACAACCCTTTTTAGCTCATCCTGAATGGCTGATATGTGATAGCACGGGAAATCCGATGCAATTATCCAACCATTATGTTTCTTTTTCACCCGGAATTCCGGCAGTACATGACTATATTATAAAAGTATTTACAGATATTATTAAAAATTATGATGTTGATGGAATCCATTTTGACTATGTAAGATATCCGGAAGGCGCTGCCTCAAAAGGTTTATCCCATGATCCCATTAGTATAAAACGTTTCAAAACCAAAACAGAAAATCCACAAAATTTGGATTGGGAAGACTGGCAGCGTGAACAGATTACAACATTCATCTCCAAGGCCTATGATGAAATAACACTTTTAAAACCCTGGATTAAAGTTTCAGCCGCTGTCCTGGGTAATTATAATCAATCTGGATGGAGCGGATACAGCCAGGTTTTTCAAGATGCCAGAAGATGGTCGGAAATTGGTAAAATCGATATGATAATTCCTATGATTTATAAGGGGAAAAAGGAAGGGAAATATGGATTTTCCTTTCATACAAAAGAGTGGCTTGAAAAAAACAGTATCGAACGACCTGTATTTGCCGGAATTGGAGTTTATCGCTTAGAATGGAATGAAATCTTAGATGAAATAGATGATTATCGAAAAATCGGTGGAGCCGGATTTGTAATGTTTGCCGCCAGTTCTTTAAATGTAGAAAAACTCAAATCACTTCGAAATACAAAATTTATATATCCAGCTATTGTTCCAAATTATCCCTGGAAAAATTGTAATATACCGTTATGCCCGAAAAATTTTCAGATCAAAGAAAAAAATAACAAAATTCTCCTATCCTGGGACAGAATTAATACTGTTAATTACAATAATTCTATTGCCCAATATATTATTTTTAAATCTGATAAGCCGAAAATAGACTATAATATCAAAAACATTCTGGCAAGTATATCTGCTAAAAATAATAAGTATACTTTTCCAATGAATTCACTTAATCAGGAAAATTATTATTCAATAATCGCAATAAATCGCATTGGAAATGAAAGTGCAATGTCAGATATCATTAGTTTAAAAACAAAAAACCCAACAAATTAAAATTTGTTGGGTTTTTTGTTTTTATTATGAAAATTTTCTTTAATGAAAAATCTTTTTGCTTACCATAATAAAAAAGTTATAAATGAATTGAGACTCGATGATAAAATAATCACTTTTTGCTGAGTTAGGCTTTTCATTCATTTTAATCAATTCGCTTTATCGAATAACCTTCGATCTAAATTCACTTTTCCCAACATGCCAAGCAAATATAAAATCACTTTATCTTGTTTGGGTATAGTGTGTAATTTTTTAAATAATTTTGATAACTCTTCTTCACCTTTTTCTTTTGCGTCAGCGTATGCATTCAACTGCTCTTGTCTATTTGTTCTTAAAGATCTAGTTGAGCCAGTTCCATCTAATCTATAATTCCATTTTTCCTTCCACTCGTTGATTCCTACACAGTCATAGTGTAACAATCTAATCTGACTGGTTCTTTTTATAACTAATGATTTATCAAATTCCAAAGGATCATGTATTCCAAATTTTTGCAGTTTATCATTAATTTTAATTGCCATTTTTGATGCTTTGTGTGAACGAAAATATTCATTATTATATAATGAACTGGAGCACCCCAAAAATTTCATAACTTGAATTCGCCTTCTATTTGGATTTTTCTTGAAGTATGTTGTGTCGAAAATTGTATCATATTGTTCCCTATCAGAGAACGCTTCCATAATTTTATATTTTAGGGCATCAGCCTTACATTTTGCCAAAATCTTTTTTAAATCGGATAACGGATTAATAAGTTCGTCTCTATCAATATGGGTAATCCAATTACAGTTTTTTTCTCTTGCAATTTGTATTCCTTTATTTACATTAATGATTTGTCTTGAAGGAGTTAATTCTGGTCTTTTATTACCTATTGCAGCCCAATATTCCGGAGTACAGCGAATGGTAGTAACCTGACTATAT
This sequence comes from Fidelibacterota bacterium, assembly GCA_029939575.1. GTDB lineage: Bacteria > Fidelibacterota > UBA2242 > UBA2242 > JAOZSR01 > JAOZSR01. Next base: position 9,839 of record JAOZSR010000056.1, on the reverse strand, counting down.
TGAGTAAAGTAATCCAGATTTATCTCTTCGGGATAATCAAAAAAAAGAATTATTTCATCTATGCCAATATTTAAATGATAATTGACAAACATTTTTAATTCATTTAAGGGCCCTCTAACTGTGGAAATTAACGCTATTTTTTGCACATTACCTCTTTTAATAATTTTTCATTTGGTTATTTTAAAAACGATATCCAAAATTTTCAATATCTTTCTGAAACCAGGTTTCAATGATTTTTTTACTATTTTCATCATAATAGTCTCGATAATGCTTATGTTTTGTGGATTTTATATGTTTTAGTTTACCTGATTTACCGATTTTCTTGCACACTTTATCAAAATCATCATTTAGATTCTCAAATCGAATGATAAAATCTACTAATATTTTTCCAGTATCATCGCTTATCCAATCAGTTTGAGGCATGAACATTTTAGGATTGTTGAGATAAAAAGGATCCTGATCAACAAATGTTAATTTGATCCAATCATTAAATTTTATCGGCTTATTTCTCAGATTTGATTTATTTATTTTTATGCGATAATGATATTGCGAAACTACTTTATCCCAGGGATTCCGTACTGCAGTAAATGTAAACCGTCTTTCCCATTCTTTTATTCCAAATTTATTTATTGATTCCTGAGCAGTATAATGACAAAAAGGTAATTTTAGCGTTTTCTTTATACTACTACCCCCTGTTTTATTAATATGTATAAAATAAAAATTATCAATATGGTTAGAACGAAAGTTTCTTATAATATGTAACCATCTTCTTACAACTTTTTTTATTTTAAAATTCATATAATCTCTAAACCTTTTATTTATTCATTCAGATAGTTAATTTTAATCTTAACAAATATGTATACTATATTAAATACACTTTAGACTTAAATTTTTTTTGCATTTTTCATAAACAACTCTGGCTTTTTGTATAATTTCAGGATCAAGAGTAATGTTAGGATATTTAACGGTTTCTTTAACAACTCCTGTTTTTATATGTTCTGAAAAATCACCAGGCCCGGGTTTCCCTGTTTTATTAAAAGTTAAATATTCTTTTTTAAGAGGTTCTCGGAGTTCAAGCCAGTTTGATAAATTATCTAATACTGTATCAGTATTAATCATAAAATCATCTGAGTCAATAAAAAAAAAGTCACCTTTAACTACTTTTGCATAATTTTGAAGAAAAAGAAGTCTCGAAATATAATAATTCAGTATTTTATTTGGATAATCATGCCACTCACCATCCACAACCAAACTCATATTAATTATACTTTTAATAGTGCGCTCAGGCTCCCTTATCAAAAAAACTAATTTAAGTTTTCCATCAAATAAATTATAATCAATAATATGTTTATTCTGAAGAATTTTGTTATAAATATATTTATTAAGAAACCTACATTTGAATTCCCGAAACAATTTAATTCTGGTCTTGATTAAATCCATTTGGGTCAGATAAGATGAATGAAATTCATAATAACCAATAATATCAGGATTACTCCCAAGAATATGAGAAATTAGCGAAGAACGACTTCTCATATGACTTAAAAGAAAAATATATTTAGACTCAGATGTAATAATTTGAGGGTTACAAACTAATAACCTTATTTTGCTTATTTTGCTAACTATTGACATTAGTCAACTTCCCAAAACTTTTTTATTATTCAACGATAATCATTTAATAAAAAAATGGTAGAAATTCCCACCACTCAAATCCAACTTAAAAATTTTAAATTCTATTTGATACTGCAATCTTTTAATAATTTATTGGTAAATAATTGCCAATCTTCTTATAATTCATGGAAATAAACATTTTCAAAATTTTTCTTAATACTTGATAAATATATTGCTTTAATTTTAAAATAAGAAGATGGATAGAGATGAACTTCCTTCTCGAACAGACAAGCAATTATAGCAACATGTAAGCGATCAGTATGGATTACTGAATATTTTGCTATCTCATTAAAAAAGGGATTTATATCGGAAAAATGGTTACCATTTTTGCTTATATCTATATTTTGTAATGGAATATCAATTTTACCTGTACTTTCTTTATCTGTCCTAAATAAGTACCCCACACCATTACCACTATCTGATGATTTTCGTTTAATAAAAAATGCCATATCATGACAAAATATTGCAGACGGATTATTTATCTTGCTTTCATATTTATCCCGACAAAAATAGGTTACATTAGGAAACTGGGATGTAATCTCATAAGTTGATGGTAATATTATAATTTTTTTAAAATATTTATGTACTCTATTAATAAATCGTAAACCATTATTAAATAATGTACACCAGGCTCCACCACCACCATATATTAAAGTTCCTCCTCTAATTACTGGTATAAACCATTCTCTTTTATTTTGGGTCTTCAATTCTTTATATTTTATTCCGGTGCTTTCAAAAAATTTAAAAGTTCCATACCTGATTAATGCATCACCCAAATTTCCACGATTAGCATAATAGTAAACTGGCTGATTTTCAGAAATTTCTTTAATCTTATTTTCTAATAGAAGGAATTCTTTATGCATAATATTTGGTAACTTCAATAATTACTTAAAAAAAACATTTGAGTTATTGTTAGTATCAACAATATTCCTCAATTAGTTCTTTAACTTTATTTATATTTGTAGACCAGTTAAGTCTTTTTTTATATTCCAGAAAAGATGAGAATGCCAGTTCTTTATATTCCTTTTGTGAATCCATTAATCTGATAATGTAATCACAATATTCTTCCGCCCCGGATTCTAAAGAAAACATTTGACCATTTACACCATTTCTAATAACAGTTGATATTCCTCCGGTATCGGTAGTTAAACACGGAACTCCATAGGAACATGACTCGGCCAAAACAACAGGAACACAATCAGCTAATGTAGGGAGGATTAGAAAATGGGATTTTTTATATAGATCATTAATTAATGTTTGACCCTTTTGAGTATCTTTTTTAATGAAACCGTAAACATTTACAAAATCCGGAGTTGGAAAATTTAAGTCAATACCAACAATATTCAATTCAACATCGATTCCTCTGTCTTTTAATAATTTGGCAACGTATATTGCCTTATTTCCGCCTTTGCGCTCCCATTCTTTTGCATTGAAAATTAATTTACATTTTGATTTATCTCTTTTATCTATTACCTGTTTAACTTCATCTTCAGTTAATTCATTATCAATATTGGCGCCATAAGGTACGACTTTAACTCTATCGGGATTAATATCATAATTATTTAAAGCATTTTGTGCAGCCCAATCAGAAGAAAAAATTAATAATCGACTATTTGTTAAAGATTGCTGTTCGACTTTATGTGCTGTCTTAATTACACTTTTTGGCAAGTTTGTAAATTTAGGATAATAATCTATAAGACCAGCAAAAGGAGAATCGCTCCAGAATACAATTGGAACATCTGTTTTAAGATAGGAAATAATTCTGGGATGAGTAACAAAAAAAACATCCGGCTTGCTATCTTTAATTTTTTTATTAAGTTGACGTGTAAAATATTTCAACTTTTTGGGCTCAAAAAATGCAATATATTTTTTCTTAAACATTTTTAAAAAAAATTTTTTTAACCTAAATAATATAAAAAACTTACTTCTCTCAACACATATATTTTGCATATCAAAACCACTTTTCTCCAAATTATGATATATATAATATGTTGTGCCGGAATAAGTAAAAATATTAATTGGTCGACCAGATGTTATATATGCAATTTTCATAATATCCTTATTTTAAAATGTGAGCCATTATTTTTTGCTGTAATAATAATCTAATCTAGTTAAATTATTAATTATTTCTTCGTCAATATCACTTTTTCTATTTATTTTTTTAATATTTTGTTGATTTAATTTTTTTAAAAGCTTTTCTGCAATATCTATATTAATATTATAACTACAAAATTTAAATAACCTTACAATTTCATTAGGATCTGAAAAAATCTCTTCCATATGGAATTCCTGTATTCTTCCGGAAAATAATTTTTGAAAGATCTGCTTTGCCCGAATTGAATCAACAAACACTTTACAATGATAAAAAATCAATCCATGCTTTTTTATAATTTTTCTAAAATCATCCAATTTTGGTCCAAAAGGCAGTGTATTCTTAAAAATTTTATAGTATAGGAGTCGCATAGAATAAACAAAAAATCCTGGTAAATTATATATATTTAACTGTTTAAAAAAAATCAATCTATTGGTTGGCGCAAACTTTTTATTATCACCTAAATTTAAATATTTTCGTTTAATTGCCTTGAATCTAAACATTGATCTTTTAACAGAATGCTGGTAATTCGAATAAATACAACGAATTGGATCTCGATTCAAATATATAATTTTTGCTTCCGGAAATGCTGAATAAATAAGTTTTGGTCTAAGACAATTAATCGGAGATTTTTCTATTATAAGATTCTTATTATTGGCAAATTTATAAAATATCCCTTTTATCCATCTTGCTGAATATTTATTTAGATTGCGATCACTATCAAATAAATTCATAAAATCATTAATCTTCCACGCAATATGGGGTTCAAAAATAACACAGGTATCTGGAACGGACTCCAAAAATTTACTAACAACAGTAGTACCTGATCTTGACATTCCAATTATGATGATTATTTTTTTATTCATAGCCGGACTCATATTATTATTAATTTTGAGATTCTATTCATGAACAACTATTTTTCTATATCCAATCCTGGATAATATGAAATCATCAAGATATTTATTAATTATTTTTATAGATTTAAAGGACAACTCATTTCTCCATTTTTCCTCAAGATAATAATCCTGATACCATGAGAAATCTTTGGAATCTCCCTTTGTAGACTGTATAACATTTCTAAAATTATCTGTCTTAGAACACCGTGTTAAATTTTGAATTAAGTTAATTGTTTTTTCTGGATTTGCTAATACCTCTTCATGTTTAAAATTAATTGTTTGGAATGATTTACTTAATTCCAAATAGGAATTATTTTTCATATTCCATAATTCTATTGGATTATATTTCATATTGATAATATTTTCATATTCCAAAGTATAAAATCTCTCGGATAAAAAGTTTTCAAAATCCAAATTGCGATAGAAAGATCCATTAGGTGTATATGGTCTTCTATGTAATGATAACAACCATGAATAAGGATTTTTACTAATTGTTAGAAAAACAATATTTTTTAAACAAATTCTATATTTCTCAAGTTCCTGAGGCGATTTAACAATTGTATGTTTCCATCCAAGATTTCTGTAATACGAAAATTTATGATAAGCTGCTCGTATTTTGTTTCTCTTTTTTAATCTTTTTGTAATAATTCTGACAAATTTTGGAACTACTCCAGGTAAGATTTTTACATTTAAATTTTTCTTAATCAACCGTTCTAAATACCTAGTGCCTGAATTTCTATCACCATATATTTTAATATATTGTTTTTCTAACAAAATACATCTCTTAAATTTCTATCTATTTCTATAGGGTTTAATTGCTTCTAGGCAAATTGAAAAATAGGGCCAGTGAAAGACATTGGTCACCAACCTGTCAAATAAAACAGGCAAAATACGTAACGGTAAAACTATTAACCAGCCAAAAAGTAAATTAATATTACTAAGTTTTCTAAATAAAAAAGTAATCTTTTGACTTAGCAAGCCACTACAAAAGGTAATCTTTTTTACTTCTAAACCTGATTGACTGCATAATAGTTTTAATCCATTGGCAGAATATCCCTTTCTTACATGTTCACCATTTTCAATTTTTGAATATGGGCCTTTATCACTGGCTGTAATTGGATGAAAATCTATATTAGGAGTTGTAAGAAATAATTTTCCACCTGGATTAAGACAATTTGAAATATCTTTCATCAATTTTATATCATTGATTATATGCTCAATATTTTCAAAACAAATTATAATATCAAATTTTTCTTTTAAATCATTCTGAGTATCAAGATTTCTAACATCAAATTCTTCAAATTTAGCCATTTTGGCATTACATATTTCCGCTCTTTTCTCTGCTTTATTTTTTTCCTGATTGTTCCAGTTTAATCCAAGAGTTCTATATCCTCGTAAAGCAGAACCAATTGAAAAAGCTCCTGAACCACAACCTACATCAAGTAATCTTTCTTTGGTTTTAGATATTGGTAACCTTTTTTTTAACCATAGCCATCTATCAAGTTCCAGAGTATCTCCATGAATAAGTGTAGCCGGAAAACCAAATAATTTGACAAGTATTGATTTATTTATCAAAAAAACCTTCCTCTCAAAAATGAAAAATATGATTTTTTAAATTTTCTATCATCCCTAAAACGCTAAATTTTTTTATTGCCCAATTATAAGCATTATTTACAACTTCATGAGATCTTTGTTCATCTTCCAAAATCTTTTTTATCATTCCAACCATATCACTGGAATCACCAGGTTTGAATAATAATCCCGATTTTCCATGTTCTATAATTTCTTTAACCCCTCCCTCATTTGATGCAATGACAGGAACTTTTGCCATCATAGCCTCAACAATTACTCTCCCAAAAGGTTCTGCTACAATTGATGTGTGAACAATAACATTACATATTTTCATTAATAAAGCTATATCACTCTTAAATCCTAAAAAATGAACTCTCTCATTCAGTCCCTTTTCCCTTGTTATCTCTTTTAATCTATTAAAATATTCTGCTTCTTCCCCAAAGAGAGCATCTCCAACAAATATTGCAGTACAGTTTGGTAAAGATGGAAGAGCCTCTAATAAGAGATGTTGTCCTTTCCAGGGTGCAATTCTACTGAAACAACCAATAATCCATTGATTTGATAATCCTAATTTTTGCTTCTCTTTTATAATATCTGCAATTTCAATTTTTTGAAACTGCTCCGGATCAATTCCATTGTAAATTAATTTTGTTTTTTTATCATTACCACCGTTATCAGAAAAGGAATTTGCTGTTGATTTAGAATTTACTATTATATCTGAACAGGTAAGATTTGCAATTATTGTTACAATTTTCCGATGCAAAAATGAAAAATGTTCAGCATTTAATTTGTCATGTAAGTGAAATATCAATTTTTTCCTAAAAAATACAGAAAAAAATGCTACCAAAATTAATGATTTTTGAGTATTTGCATAAATAATATCATGTTTCGCAATTATCTTTCTTATTCTGAAAGTTGTTTTAATAATATTCGGAATCACTAATAAATCAAATACAAAATGACTTTCTTTTCTAACCTGCAAAACATTTTTTGATAAAGGAAATACTATTACGTGGATATTATTTTTTTCTAATTTTTCCCGAAACGGACCATCTTCAAATAACAAAACGGAGGAATGGCTTGAATAATATCTACTAATATCGAACAAGCATAATTCTGCTCCACCAATAACACCAACATGGTCTACAAATAAAATTTTTTGCTTCTTCATTTCACTAATTTTTTATAAACATCACTAATTTGTTTTACAACAATCTGCCAATCATAGTTTTTTTCAACATATTTTATACATTGATCTTTCTTTGGCAAACTAATATCATCACGGATGACTGAAATAATTTTGGCAGCAATACATGAAGAATCAGAATTTTCAATTACTAAATTTTCATCAAGCCCATTTACAATTTCCGGTAATCCTCCTACATTTGTTACTAAAACAGGAGTCCCTACAGCCAAAGATTCTATCGTAGTCAACCCAAATCCCTCTAAAGAAAGAGATGGTACAATTGAAATGTTTGCCGATCGGTAAAATAATGGCAACAATTCATCTGATATTCTCCCATAAAACCGGATTGAATCTTCAAGATTGTAATCTCTAACCATTTTTATTAACTGCCCCTCATATTCCCCTCTACCTCCAATAAGAAGCAAAATATCAGGATGCTTTTCCTTAACCAGGCGAATTGCTTTTATCAATTGATCCAATCCCATTCTACGTGTAAGTCTGCGGACTGTAACAATAATTGGACGATTATAGGGTAATTTTAACCTTTGGCAGGCTTCTTTACGAGTTTCTATTACCTTAAATTCACTAACATTGACCCCGCCGGGAATAATATGGATATCAGCAAGGGGAACAGAATAATGCTTGTGTAAAATATTTTGAAAGGATTTAGATAACACAATAAATTTATTTGATCTTGAATAGACTCTTTTTTCGATTAAATGTTTAATTTTATGAGTTATCCATTTATCTCCCTCTACCAATCCTTCTAATGCCCATGGACCGTGAAAATGCATCACTCTGGGGGTATCTTTGGAAATTTTTGATAATATATCTGAGTATAGTGCAAAATGAGTCACAAACAAATCCGGTTGAATTGCATTAATAGTAGATTTCAAAGATTTTTTAAGCAAAAATAATCTTTTTATTAATGCTTCATCAGGCTTTGCAAAATTTTCAATAAATATTCCATCTCCAGTTAAACCATTATTTAAATCTGTAGCAAATCCACTTGCAGTAAAACCATTATTAGAACCTGCAACAAACCCATTAACACTAATACCAAAACTGGGTAATTTATTAACAATATTATAATAAACCCTATTTAATCCTGTAGGTTCAACCGGAAACCATCCCGTACCAATTTGTATCGTTTTAATTATATTTTTTCCCAAGTTATTCACTTATTTTATTTTTTTCACCTAAAATTAAAAAATTGTTATAAGTATCGTTCGCTTTTTTTAATAAAACCTGGCATTTTGCCAATTCAAATTCAGGTTCTTTTTTTTCTTTAATTTTATTCCTCTCCAAACTTTTTTTTGATAAATGTTTTTTAGGAGATCTAATTTTACTAAAATCTATTTCATCAGGATTATATACAAAGAAGCTAGCCTCAAATCGTTTATTCACCTCATTAATAACTAAATTAAACTCACTGATTGTCCTTTTAAAATCAGTGATAACAAAATATTCAGTATAGGGTAATAGTTTATTATAAAACCTAATATACCTTCTAAGTGCCTGGGAAATTGATACATGTGGAACACGACTGATAACTGACAGAGCGGCAGATCTTGGCTCTCGAATAGTTACTATTACCGGAATTTTTTTTGAAATAGCCTGAATTATTTGGGCTGGTGAATGGAGATGATGCGCCAATTTTACCGGTTTTTTATTTATATACTTAAACAATCTTACAGCATAACTATTGGCTGATCCGGGATATCCATCAATTACTAATTCTGTAGATTCTGTGATCTCTCTTTCATGTGGGTCAATTTTCCCAATTGCCTTAATTTTTAATTTACCCCACCAAATATATATTCGATATAAAAACCATAATTTAGGCTCAGCATTTAACAATATCCGTAATTCAAAACTTAGTTTACGTACTTGGCGAACAATTATATTCGAATTAATTTTGAGGTATAATGAATATAGAAAATTCATTTTATTATTCCGTTAATTTAAAACTGTTACGGTTATAGTACTCCAAACATACATCTTTTACTATATTGAATACTTTTTCTCTTTCAATCAAAGATAAGGATTGAATCCGTTCGTTGAAGATTGCTTTACTATTTCGCATGTTTCCCATAGTCTTATTAATATTAATATTTATAGGATTTTTACTATTAGTATATTTGTTAATTTTGTTCTCAATATTTTTTGACCACGTAAGTTCCAACGTCTCATACAATTTATAAAATTCATTAATCGGATTATTAGAAATATCTTCATGTTTAACAATAATCCAATTTTTATATTTTTTAGTCCAATTAAAAAGCACTTTATGAGCAACACGCCACAAAATGGATATTTTTTGAATTGCATCCAAATTTTTTCTCTTCATTAATTCATAATCATCAGATAAATAGTCTTTTATTAAATCTGCCTGATCATAAATTAAACTTAAATCCGGCTCCCA
>JAOZSR010000055.1 GCA_029939575.1 Fidelibacterota bacterium | reverse complement strand
CCTGGATTTTATACTTAAAGAATGAATTTAATATAAATTTGAAAATTGAATAAAAAAAAGGACTGAAAATATCTATCCAGTCCTTTTTTTTAAGCGGAGAGACCGGGATTTGAACCCGGGATTCCGATTTCTCAGAATACTCACTTAGCAGGCGAGCGCCTTCAGCCAGCTCGGCCACCTCTCCTAAATAAAATCTCCATTTATAGAGCAGACAAATATAATTATTAAAAAGTTAATTGCAAAGTCAAATTTACACCTTTATCGTAAAAGTAATTAGTCTATTTGCGACCAATAGCCGGCCACTCTCTTTACTTAATCTACCACATTTTCTAACAGAAAAATTTATTGTGAAAAATATTCACAAAAAACTTGCAACAATGGATATAGATATACTATATTTCGTGGCTATTTGCAAATGGAGGTGTAGTTCTAATTGGTAAGACAGCGGTCTTGAAAACCGCCGGGTTTGCGCCCTTGGGGGTTCGAGTCCCTCCACCTCCGCTTGTATTTAATTTCCCCCAAAAAAATATTTACTACTGACCTTATAGAGACTTGTGTTATATAAATAAAATCTGGCTTTGGTTTCATTTTAATGAAAAAATGGTTAGATAAGTAGCTTTAATACTATACTTTTTCTTATTACATTTCCTTTATTATTTAATAGTCAAATGATAAAAATCAAAATAGAGGAGGACAGAATGCTAATTAAAGAAAAACTAAATCAGGCTAAAAATATTCTGAAAGAATTTAATATTGATTGTTGGATAACTTTTGTAAGGGAAAGTCAAATAAATGGCGATCCAATTTTACCATTTCTTGTATCTGCCGATGTTACCTGGCACTCTGCCTTTATTGTTACAAAAAACGGTGAAACTCATGCTATCGTTGGTAGATATGATAAAGCGACTGTTAAAGATACCGGGGCCTATGACAATGTAGTTGCTTTTGTTGAAGGTATAAAAAAACCACTAATTGATTATTTACAAAAGATTGATCCATCTCAAATTGCATTAAATTATTCTGTAGGCAGTGAAATTTGCGACGGTATTACTCATGGCATGTTTTTAACAATGAAAGATTTTTTATCTGATATAAATATGGATAACAGGATCATTTCCGCAGAAAAAATAATATCTGCTCTACGTGAACGAAAAACAGATTATGAAATAAACAGTATTCGTGATGCTATAAGGCACACTGAGGAAATTTTTGACCTTGTTTCCGGTTTTATACGCCCTGGAAAATCTGAAAATGAGATCGCTCAATTTATGAAGGCTGAAGTAAATAAACGGAACCTTGAATTAGCCTGGGAACCATCTGTATGTCCGGCTGTATTTACGGGGCCAGACACTGCCGAAGCTCATTATGCACCAGGACAAAAAAAGGTAAAACAAGGACATATATTAAACATGGATTTTGGAGTCAAGGTCAATGGATATTGCTCTGATATGCAACGAACTTTTTATATTTTAAAAGATGGGGAAACCCGGATGCCACAGGATGTAAAAAAGGGATTTGATACTATCGTTCAGTCAATAGAAATGGCAAAAAGAGCAATTAAACCGGGTGTAACCGGTGAAATGATTGACAAAATCTCAAGGGATATTATTATAAATAATGGATTTGAAGAATTTCCTCATGCACTTGGCCACCAGGTTGGTAGATTTTCTCATGATGGTACTGCATTATTGGGACCGACCTGGGAAAAGTATGGCAATAAACCTCTCAGGCCTCTGGAAACCGGACAGGTTTTTACTATTGAGCCAAGATTACCTGTAAAGAATAGAGGTATTGCCACAATTGAAGAATTAGTACTTGTTACTGACAATGGAGCGGAATATTTATCTCATCCTCAAAAAAAGATAATTTTGATATAAACAGGTTGAATTACATGAAATTTTTTACTTAATTTTGAAGATTTTATTAATGATTTATAAAGATTAGAAGATATGCAAAAAAAAGAAATTCAAGGAGATATTTTATTATTTTTTGCTGCTGCTATATGGGGTTTTGCATTTGTTGCCCAGAGAAGAGGAATGGATTTTATCCGGCCTTTTTATTTTAATGGTTTACGATTTGCTCTCGGCAGTGTATCACTGATACCAATTATATATTTTAATAATTTAAAGCAAAAAAAAACCAAGCGATTTTTAAATACTGAAGATAAGACTCTTTTTTACAAATTCGGTACTATAGCCGGTTTATCACTTTTTGCCGGTTCTTCTTTTCAACAATTTGGCTTGATTTATACTACAGCCGGAAATGGTGGATTTATTACCGGATTATATGTTGTCATTGTTCCAATTATGGGAATATTTATCGGGCACAGGACGGAAAGGACAACTTGGATTGGGGCTTTGCTGGCAGTTATTGGGCTTTATTTATTAAGCGTAAAGAGTAATTTTTCGATTGGTTTTGGAGATATGCTGGTATTTATCAGTGCTTTTTTCTGGGCTTTACACGTTCATATTATTAGTTATCTATCGAGTAAGTTTGAACCGGTTAAAGTAGCTGCATTCCAATTTGCTATTTGTTCTCTGGTTAGTCTGATAATGGCTATGATTTTTGAAGATTTTAATATGCATTCAATAAAATTGGCAGCTTTACCGATTGCTTATGCCGGATTCTTTTCTGTAGGAATTGCCTATACTTTACAGGTTATTGGCCAACGAAAAGCTCACCCTTCCAATGCTGCTATAATTTTAAGTTTGGAATCGGTCTTCGCTGTAATTGGTGGATGGTTATTATTAAATGAATATCTGAATATCCGTGAATTTTTGGGATGTGTTTTTATGTTATGTGGAATGTTATTAACCCAAATTAAATTTAAAAAATCCTAATTTTTTAACTACTTCATATTGAAAATATCTAATCACCTATTATTGGTGCAGCTGCAGAAATTCCATACACAACAGATACACCTTGATTTTTTAAAACTCTGGCAGCTGAATTCATTGTTGAACCAGTTGTAAACACATCATCAATAAGAATAACAGCTTTTGGAATGATATCGATCTTATTCATTACAAAAGCATTTTTTACATTTTCCATTCTCTCTGAGCGATTCAATTTTGTCTGGGTTTTGGTATTAACAATCCGCTTTAACAAATTCATATTGGCTGAAATATGTAATTCTTCACTTAATCCCAGAGCAATAGCCTCGGACTGATTATAACCTCGTTCTCTTAATTTAACCGGATGAAGGGGGATCGGTGATATTACAAAATTTTGAATTTCATTTTTAATTTTGGGTAGAATATTTTGGGCCATAATTTGTCCCAATTGAATCCCAACAGATTTATTTCCCTGGTATTTCAACAAATGGATAATAGATTGCAAATGTTCATCAAATAAAAAAACAGGGAAAATCACATCAATATCTGAGGTAACTACATCCTTGATCTTTGTAGAGTTGTAAGGTTTTAATTTATCCCAGCATAAATTACACACGACTCGTTCATTTCCTCCCATTTTTTGATCACAAATCAAGCAAATGGGAGGAAATAAAAGGGAACTGATTCCTTGAATAATTTTTCTAAAAACCACCAAAATAATTTATTTAATAATTTAAACCCTGAGTAATAAATCTTCGCCAGTCATAATCTGTTAATTCATTTCTGGCTGTTGAATGAACTAATTCCATATATCCAAAACCACTTTTATCAATAAAAACAAATTCAGCGCCACCCTCTAACTCATGATAATACCAAATTTCATGGGGTTTTGCCTCCAAAGAACTGGGATTTCTTTCAATATCAGAAGGTGGACCATAAATAATCAGAATCCGTCCCTTATCAGTCTCCCAGCCTTCTTTATTCATTCCGCCAAAATTTTGATTGGCATAATTTTTATGATATTCAAATTTCTGCTGCGCTTCATTGATTGGAGTATCAGGATTAGGATCTCGTGAATACCAGAAATTAAGAATTAGTTGACGTTTACCTTCAATATCTGATCTTTTAAACTGTCTTTTTTCAATATTAGTAGCAATATACGACATGGGGCCAAACAATTCTTCTAATTCTTTTTCATTTTTTTCTGCCAACATATTGATGGTCATTAAATCATTTAGTTTCTTTTGCTCGCCTTTTTTGACAATATAAAAACGCTTTGTTTTAGAAACCAATTTCCCATTTCCAATATCCTCTATTTCAACTTTAAAATTAAATAATCCGGACTCAACATCAGCTAAATTTATTTTTTTAATTTCTACTGCTGATGCTCCGGGTTTATTCTTTTCCATCCAGGGAAATTGTTTGATCACGTTATCATTTAAATCAGAAACTGTATAGCGCACCTTATACTTTTCTTTGACTCCTTCAGTATAAGATAAATTATATATTTCACAAAATGCAAAAAATTCCGGTACTTTTTCACCGAAGATCAGGTTTGCATGTGGAATAAAATCATATCCAAAATATTTACTAAACTTATTTTTAGTAGTAGTTTTATTAAATCTGGAGGCTAACTGGATGTCACTTATTTCAAGATTATCAGAATATTTTGTTATAATTACATCTTCTTCATGTTTAAATTTTTGATCCCGGTTTTGATCTGCTACAATTACAATTAATTTATAAGTATCCGGGGCAAGTTGAAAAATAACCTGTTCAGGAATTTGTTGATTTCTGATATCCATTGATGTATCTGCCAGGTTATCGACTAAAGTCCATTGTTTCCAGTCTATTATTGTGTCATTCTTAGCAAAAGCGACGCGAACCAAAATATTTGAATGAAACTGATTGTCTTCCTCTACAAATTTAAAAAGAATTCGAGGCATTAAAAGATAAACCTCAACAATATCAACATTTTCATCACCTCTGAATGCAGCATAATCAACGTCAAATTTTGCACCAAAAGTCATTCCACAAAAAATTATAAATAAAAAAACTGTAATTTTTCTACCCAAATACTTCATAATACCTCCAATATCATTAATCTTCTATTATTTTAACAAATTAAATATGTTAACCCTGTTCTCAAAATGCTAATTCATTTTCACAGATACAATTTGTGAAACACCACGCTCTCCCATAGTGACACCATATAAAATATCAGCAACATTCATTGTTACTTTATTATGGGTTACAATAATAAACTGTGTTTTATCTGCAAAGGCCTTGATCATTTTAGTAAATCGTCTGGTATTAGAATCGTCCAGAGGAGCGTCAACCTCATCTAAAATACAGAAGGGGCTTGGCTTTACCTGATAAATTCCAAATAATAAAGCAATTGCAGTTAATGTCTTTTCTCCGGCTGACAGCATTTTCAAGGAACGCATCTTCTTCCCACTCGGACACCCCCAAATTTCAATTTTCGCTTCAAGTGGATCCGGGTCTCCAACAAGTTTTAAATCGGCTTCACCACCATCAAAAAACATTTTAAAAGTTGATTGAAAATTTTCTTTAATCTGATGAAAAACTTCCAGAAACTTCTCCCTGGCGATATTATCAATCTGGGTAATAATCTCTTTCAAACCTTTTTCCGATTCTACCAGATCATTTTTTTGCTCATTCAAAAAGTTCAACCTGGAAGATTCTTCTTCAAATTCATCTTTAACAGCCATATTGACCATACCAATTAATTCAAGTTTTCGCTTATATCTCTCAACCATTTTTCTGGATTCTTCTACAGTTGGAAAATCATCTGAGAGTTCCAGGATAATCTGTTTATTGTATTTTTCGTTCAGAATAGCACGAATTTCTTTTTCTTCGGCGATTAATTTTGATTTTTCCAGTTCGGTTTTGTTGATTATCTCTGAAAATTTTTCTTTATCATGCCGGAACATATATATTGATTGATTGATATCTTCAATCAATTTCCGTAAATGTAGATATTTATTACGAATTTGACTTACTTCTTTTTCAGAATCGCTTACCAATTTTTCAATATTTTGAAACTTTTTATTTATATTATCTACTTTAGAATTATTTTCAGACTTTATTCTGACACACTTTTCTTTTTCAGTTCCGATTTTTTCCAATTTTTGTTTAATTGTTACAATACCACGCTTAGTAATTTCTATTGTTTCTAAGAGATTTTTATATTCATTTTCTTTATTAATCAATTCAATTCGCTGGTTCTGAGTAAAATGGGTTTTATTTCCAAGGTTTTCTTTCAACTTTGATAATTTTTCTTTTTCAATTTTTAAGTCCCGATCACTTTTATCCAATTGTTGATCTGAGCCTGTAGCTTTAGGGTCTTTGCTTTTATATTTTTTTTCAAAACTTTCAATTGCAACTTTTACAGAAATCCTGTTTTCTTCCAGGGTATTAATAATGCTTGCACTTTGAAATAATTTTCTTTCCCATTCTCTCAATTGATTTTCTCTATTCTTACTGTCTTTCTCCAGATGCTGAATTTTTTGTTTTAATTCATTCTGATTATTGCGGGAAAACTGTAAATCTTCTTTTAATTTAACGAGTTGGTCATCAACACCTTGTTTTTCCTGTGTTAATTTATCAAAATCAGTTTCCAGGCTATATAATTTTTCAGAACGTCCAACCAAAATATTGGCTTCAGATGTATCGGCACCACCGGAAAAAATACCCGATATATCACGAAATCGTCCTTTATCTGAAACTATTGCCAAATTCTGATTCTCCGGATCATTGATCAGACTATTAAAGTCTTCATCATTACAGCAATAGATATTATTAAATAAGAAAAATTTTAATTCTTTCAGGTCTTCCTGACATTTTATAAATGTTATCAGTGGTTTTAATTTTGGATTATTTATCGCAATATTTTTGGTTTTAAGTTTCACATCAAGCGGAATTATTGAGACCTTCCCTTTTTCTTCAGATGCAAGTATTTCCAGAGTTTGGAGAGCGGATTCACTATTTTCTGCAATTAATAATCGTGATACATCTTTGATCACAGCCTCAACTGCAAGATAGTATTTTGAGTCTACCGATAAGAGATCAGACAGGGCTCCCTTAATACCTGGAAATTCCCCGATATTATCCAGAACGTATTGCAATCCGGGTTCAAATCCTTCTTTGGACTGTATAATAGAACTATAAAATTCAATTTTATTTTTTATTTTATCCAGGTTTGACTCTATTCCCCGAATTTCTTGATTTAATTGTTGTTCTTCTTCATGAATTTCATTGAATTTTTGCTCTTCAAATCCCAAAGATTCTTTATTATCCATTATTTTAACTTTGATTTGAACAATCATTTTTTGCAGATCATTTATAGAAGATTCAATCTCTTTTTTGGTCTTCGACTGTTCCTGGATTTGAATGGTTAGGGCTTCATTTTCATTTTTTCTCTGGGCTATATTCTCCCTCAAACTGTCATAGCGGGCTTTAATTTCGGCCTGATCTTTTAATAAAGTGTATCTTTTTTCCTGTAAGATTTGTACTTCATCATTTAAGGCTTTATATTCTTGTTCTATTTTTTCCAGTTCAGCAGAAATTTTCTTATAACTCTCACGTTTTTTTTGTAATTCTTCGAAAAGTTGTTTCCTGTTTGCGTCGAGGGTTACAATTTTTCTTTCTGATTCTGTTTGATTTTTTTGAAGTTCCCTGTTTTCAAAATCCAGCCGCTCTATAGTTTGTTCAATATTCCGATTTTGCTCATTCAGAACAATGCCTTCGGTTTTTACCTGGTTTCGTTCATTCTTTAAATTGTCAAGTTCCTTGCTCTTTTCCTGTAAAATTGTTTCCTGTTTTCCCAGAATCGTTTGGTTTTTTTGGAGCTCCTGCTCTTGTTTTTCTAATTGTATATTTGTTTTCTTGAGAAATGTTTTATTATCATCAAATTGTTTATTCAAAGGCTTAATCTTTTGCTCAAGGCTATTGACTCTTCCTGACGCCAGAGCAACTTCTGCTTCGATTAACTTTTGGGTAGTTTCTTTATATTTTTCATAACGTTTCAACTGTCTTTTAAGACTTTTTACTTTGCTGTCAACTTCGGAAATTATATCATTAACACGGTTGAAATCGTCCTCAGTTGCTTCTAACTTTCTCATAGCAGATTGCCGCTGAATTCTATATTTATTGACCCCGGCAGCCTCTTCAAATAATCTTTTTCGTTCTCCAGGTGCTTCACTTAAAATATTTTCAATCATCTTTAATTCAATAATCGAATAAGCATCATTCCCCATCCCGGTATCAATAAAAAGATTGGTTATATCTTTTAATCTACAAAGCGTATTATTAATAAAATATTCACTTTCGCCATTCCGATAAACCCGACGTGAAATAATGATCTCAGAATAATCCAAATTAATTTTTTTCTGATCATTGTGAATTGTCAGCGCAACTTCAGCAAAATTAACCGGTCTCCTGGTAGCGGTTCCGTTAAATATTACATCGGAATTGCGTTCAGCTCTGAGTATACTGGATTTTTGTTCTCCAATTACCCAACGGATAGCATCAACAATATTAGTTTTTCCACAGCCATTAGGACCGACAACCGATGTAATACCTCTCCCGAAAATTACTTCTGATTTTTTCAGAAAAGATTTAAATCCATAGAGACTAAGTTTTGATATATACATAAGTAATTATAAATATCCCATTACAATTAAATGAATTTAATTAATTTTTATCCCGGAGGCCAGTTCATTTTTCTACCACCTAAAAGATGGAGATGAATATGATAAACCTCCTGTCCACCATTTTGACCGCAATTGAAAACCAGTCTATATCCATCCTTATCTATTTTTTCCTTTATCGCAATTTTGTTGGCAATCCCTATCATTTTACCGACTAATTGCTGTTCATTTTCAGAGATATCACTAATTTTTGATATGTGTTTTTTTGGAATAATTAAAATATGAACAGGAGCCTTGGGATTGATATCTCTAAAAGCTACAATTTCTTCAGATTTAAATACAAAATCAGATTTTATTTCACCCTGTGCAATTTTGCAAAAAAGACAATCACTCATTTTCAATCCTTTTTTTTGAATGAATATATAAAATGTTCGATATTAATGACGTTGCTGCTAATTCTGAACGTAATCGACGATTCGAAATATTCACCGGAATAAAACCGGATTCTTTAGCAGATTTAATTTCATTATTACTAAATCCTGCTTCCGGTCCGATCATTACGGCAATTTGAATTCTATCAAGAATTTTGTTTTCCAATTCACTTATACTATAAGAATTATCCTGTAACGCAATTAATTTCAAATGACAATTTTTAGTCAAATGAAACCAATCTTCTATATCCATGACCTGATGGATTTGGGGTATTTTTGCTGCTCCACACTGCTTAATTGATTCCAGAGCTCTTTTTGAATATTTTTCAAGATTGAATCGTTTTTTAATTGAAGAATCCGTATTTATAGGACAAAAATGAGAAACACCAAGGCTTGAAACCTGGCTAAGAACAATTTCCAGGGCCTTGGTTTTAATAGCACCAATCCCCAAAAATATATCCGGTAAATTCTCTATAAACCTTGCTGAATTTAAAATTTCTAATTCTGCATGGTTTTTTAATATTTTTTTTATTCGGGCTATATAACTATTCCCAAGACCGTCAAATAATTTGATTTCTTCGCCTGTTTTTTTGCGGAGAACCTGTGTGCAGTGATAAAATTCAGTATCTTCCAGGGAAACCCTGTTATTATCAATCTTTTCTTTATTAATTTTAAATTGAAAATCGTGCTTCAAAATTTCTTCCCAAAACCAATGGAAACAGAAATTCCACTATAATTTTTCTTCCCTGCATCAAGAGGCACCATATCTCCCTGATCATTTTCAAAATAATAGGGTGATTTGTCGATCTTTCTGGAAAAATGACTGATATCATATCCACAAAATAATGAAATAATTGTTCCCGGACCATATAAAAAATCTACTCCGGTACCAAATTTTCCTCCAAAAGTATATGCCATCTCAATATTTTTCATACGATCTTTAAAATCCCGGATATTGGGCGGATCAAAAGCTATAATCGGCCCGGCGACAACACTTAAATAAGGACGGAAATTATTTGCAAGTTGATCAGTAAAAAGCATTTTTTTAGCACCAAAATAAATTGGTAGCAAAGATAGTCGCTTTTTATCCGGCTGCTCGTACATCATATATTGTTGATAATAAGGGTCATAATAGGTAATGGGATAATCATTTTCTCCCCTGATTAAAAGAAGCCCACACTCAGCTCGTAGTCTGAATGAAGAGTTTAAAGAATATTCAAAAAAACCACCCAAACCTGAGCCAGATTTTGCCTGTAATAACGATAATCCGGTATATTTTGCATCAGGATCGTCAATTTTCATATTTGACTGTGCTTGCCCTATTCCTATTAAAAAAAATAAAATAAATATAAATGAAATTAAAATATTTTGTTTAGACATAATAAACCTACCTTCAATTAAGTAAATTCTTTTTTATCTTTAAATATAGGATATTTGTAAGGAAAGAAAAAGGATTTGTTTCCTTTTTTAAGCAGAAGCAATAAGCACAGAAGCAGTTATTCAGAATTATTTCCAAAACAAAATATCAATAAACAATTCCAAACCATTCCTACAATTTTATTGCTATTTAATAAATTGCTTATAAATTTATAATAGAATGACAAATTTTCAACCATTTTTTTAAATAGTTGAGTTAAACTCTTTTTCTAAAAACCTACATGAAAAGGTTGAATACTAAGACACATCTACCCAATATAAGATTTCATCTGTGTTTTAGTACAAAACCTTTATTTTAAATTTATAGGAGGAACCATGAAGAATATAATGAAAAAGTATATTACTCTTTTGCATCTTGAATTAGATGATTTGACTGCAGATATTGAATTTCAAATTGAACAATGCCGGTTAAAAAAAGAAAATGGAAAACTTACAAATTATATTTTCCTTGAAAACCAGGCAGTTTATAAAAATGAGTTGCATGCTGTTCAGACATTCCATACAATTATAGATAAAATTGATGTAGAAAAATTTGTGGATATTGATGGATTGGTCAGGGAATTATCTTTAAAATTTTACGATGCTGTAGAAGAATATGGCTATGCAAAAGCAGCGGCAATTTTCGCAGAAAGAAAAATGCAAAAAGTAGCAAAATATGTATTGTCCTGATAATTTGATATAATCGATTCATTTAACCATTCGTGAAAATATTAATAATTAAAAAAAATTAATAAACGTCCCACTGCAAACAGACACAGTATCAACTTTATGAAAAAACAATAAGTTACATAGCAAACTGCAGGGAATTAAACCCACAATGTGGGATTAAATTTATATATCGACTTTTCGCCCGACAAATCTTACGATTAATAATATTAATATTAAGCTAAAGAAAAAAACCAGCATTTTTGATACTCCAAAACCAATTGGAATATATCCCAATATCGCAGCAATACTACCTGCTGTTAAAGCATAGGGAATCTGGGTTTTTACATGGTCAACATGATCCGCTCCCGATGCCATTGATGATAATATTGTTGTGTCTGATATTGGCGAACAGTGATCCCCAAAAGTGGCTCCTGATAATATTGCGGCAAAGCTCGCTAAAAATATTTGTGAATTAATATCATTGCCGGTCATTTTCAAAGCAAGAGGTATAATCAATGGAATCAAAATTGTCATTGTACCCCACGATGTACCGGTGGAAAAACTGATTGCTGCAGCCAAGAGAAAACTAAGAAAAGGTAAAATTTCAGGTCGGACAATATTTTGAGAACCTGTTATAATAAATTCAGCAGTTTGCATAGATTCGCAAACGTTACCCAATGTCCAGGCCAGGCATAAAATAATAGCTGCTAGCAACATTGACCTGACACCGGAGAGCCAGGCTTCCATAGTCTTTTTCAGAGATAGAAGAGAACCGGATATTGACATTATCAGACCAACAAACCCGCCTAAAGCTGCGCCCCACATTAATGACGAATAAGAATCTGAATTACCAATAATATTTTGAAATGTAGCTGGTAATCCCATTAAATTATTTACTCCGGTGACATACAATCCGGCTATTGTTGTAATTATAACAATCAGAATCGGTATTATAGCATATATCCAGTGGGCCGGTTTTACAGTCAGTTGCTCGCTACTAATCAGGGAATCATCCATTAATGGTGATGCACCATCTCTTAATACTTTTCCAGTTGTTACTGCTCTTCTTTCTGCATGAAACATTGGCCCAAAATCACGTCTGTATAAACTTAGCCAAATCAATAACCAAATTGCGAAGATACTGTAAAAACCAAAAGGTATAGATTTTAAAAATGTAATATAGGGACTGCTATTAATCCCGGCGTTTTTATATGGAACATCTAAAAGACTCATTTGAAAAATCGACCATGTACTGATAAAAGCCAGATTCGCTACCGGAGCCGCAGTAGAGTCAACTAAATATGATAATTTTTCACGGGAAATTTTTAATTTATCAGTAAATGGTCGCATAGTATTGCCAACCAGTAATGAATTAGAATAATCATCAAAAAATATCACAATTCCCATCAATAAAGTTACAATCTGTCCTCTTTTTCTTGTTTTGGCATATTTTGATGCTGAATTTACTATTCCCAGCATACCACCATTTCGAGATAAAATTCCAATCATACCACCAAATAACAAACTGAATATAATAATTGATGCATGTCCATGATCACTCAAAGCAGATACTACATAACCATTTAAGGCATTAAAAAAGCCCTTTAAAGGGTTAAAATTATTCAAAATCGTAACTCCTGCCCAAATACCTGCAAAAAGAGACAAGATCATCTCTTTTGTGATCAGTGCAAGTCCAATAGCTACAATAGGTGCGATTAATGAAAACCAACCTGAGATAACTCTAAAAGTTTCTGTGTAATCGAAACTTCCTGTTGATATGTTCAACCTATTTTTTCCACTACTATTGAAGATAATCTCCTCAATAATAATTTCTTTTTTGTCTACAAGAACCGACCTGTCAGGCTCATCATTGAAAAAAACTTTTACCTGTTTTCCGATACATTCATCAGGAAAAATAAATTTAATATCAACAGGTACTTTTTTTAAAATTATTCGAGGAAAAATAATTTCAACCGAATTTGATTCATTGCAAAAGGATTGTGAAAATAATGTTAATAAAATAAATATTATAAATATAATTTTATTCTTCATTGTTTTTCTATAAAATTTTTGTTTTGATTTTTAATTCATCCTGGATGATCTTTAAGTTCTGTTGTAATCCGGGATTGATCTGGATACCGGATTTTTTAATCTCCGGACCTTTATAAAACTCCTTTTCTCCGGCTACAAATATTTCCTGCTCCTTGGAAAGTTTTTTAGAGTTTTTTAATTTCCGCATAATGTTGCCGACAATTTTCTTAAAATCATCAATATCGGTATAAAAATCAATATTTATTGCCAGAAAAAAATGTCCCAGTTGGTGATAAGTATTTTTGCCATCTTTAATTCCGCTCAAATCATCAAGATATGAGCCATTTTGTAAGGCTGCGCTCAAAATTTCTACCAGAATAGCAAGGCCATATCCTTTATGCCCGCCATCGGTCTCACCCAATCCGCCAATAGGTAGAAGTGCCGCATTTTTATTGAGTAATTTTTTGATAATTTCTCCAGGATTTTTCAGAAAATCTCCATTATTATCAATGATCCATTCCCCTGGAATATCTACCTTTTTTCTGTTATAAACTTCCACTTTACCTCTTTGAATAATAGATGTAGCGGCATCAAATAAAAACGGGAATTCCATATCTGAGGGAGCAGAAAAAGCAATTGGGTTAGTTCCAAAAATCGGTTCGTAACTAAAGGTTGGAGCCACAGAGGGCCTGGCATTAGTTACTGCCATGCCAATCATATTATTTTGTATTGCCATCAAAGGGTAATAACCAGCAATCCCAAAATGGGTTGAGTTTCTTACAGCAACACTGCCAAGTCCATATTTTTGGGCTTTATCAATGGCGGTCTGCATAGCTTTTTTTGCAACTACATGCCCCATACTGTGCTTTCCATCCCAAACAGCTACGGATTTTTTATCCTTAATTATTTCAATATCAGTTTTGGGATTGATCAAACCGGCCTTTATCCTATCATAATACATCTTTAATCTACCAATTCCATGGGATTTTATTCCCCTGAGATCAGAAGCAATCAAAACATCAGCACAAATACCGGCATCTTCTTCAGAAATTCCAAGTTCTATAAAAACATCTTTCATAAATTGATAGGTTTTTTCGACCTGTAAAAAAATATTATTTTCCATTTTTCTACTCCTTTATATTCTATCCGGAAAATCACTGACGATTCCATCAACTTTCATTTTTTTTGCCCGTTTAATTTCACGATAATCATTTATTGTCCAGACAAAAACTCTCTTTCCATATAATTGAATTTTCTTTATTAAATCAATATCAATTGCTCCAAAACCTAAGGATATATTATCACATTTACAATCTTCAATCATCTTTTCTATTGAAACCGGAACTCCTTCAAGATTCACGATTGTCTGAATATTTTCATTTATTTCTTTTACTTTCAGAATTGTATTTTGATTGAAAGAGGCTATTAAAAATTTCTCCACTGAAAAATATTTTAATAAAAGTTCTGTTACTATTTCAGATGACTGAAAATCAACTAATTCAACATAAAGTTTCGTTTTTTCCTTAGATACTAATTCACACAACTCCTTTAAATGGGGAATTTTTTCTTCATTTTTCAGATCGATTTTGCTTAAATCATTATAAGTATAATCCCAGACAAAACCTCTCCCCCTGGTTGTGCGATCAATTAATTTGTCATGCATCAAAACCGGTTCTCTATCTTTGGTTAATTGCACATCCGTTTCAATCAAATCAACTCCCAATTCTATAGCGATCTTAAATGAACTAATTGAATTTTCCAAAAAATATCCACAAGCTCCCCGATGACCTATCCTTAATAATTTCTTCATTCTCTCATCCCTGCTGTAAAATATTAGTTTATATAACTTTTTTACTATGCTGGCTTGTAATTATGAATTAGCCAGATAACAACAGTTATTAATTTTTCTCTAATTAATTCTAACAAAGTATTCCTATAAAAATCAATGCTTTTTTCTGGTAACTGATTTATTGGTAAATAGATGCAACACAATTATTCCTTTATCACTTATTGTTTTTATTAAATTTACCACATAATAATTTATTATTCCAATAATATTTTTGACAATTCCGTAAAAAGTAAATTTACTGTCATTCCGAATGAGCTACGAATGTTTACAATCAGGCTTTTGACTGAAAGAATCTCCTACAATTATCGACGAGATTATTCGTTGCTACGCTGCCTCAGACTATGTCCGGCTTTCGACGGAAAGACAGCTTCGAACCTTTTTACAATTCCATCATCTTTAACCAAAAATGAATTAATTTATCTTTCTCACAAGGAAAAATATTTTAACTTGTTTTTTTTTGACTTTTAATAATTTATTGTAACTTCTCAGGTATGAAATATTGTATAGTTAATAACAATTCCTATTGTCATATTTATAATTTTTTCCAATGGACGGACAATGGGAATTATCCTTTACGATGGAGGATGCTACCTGAGCAGTTACAATTTGTTTTATTAATAAATGAAAGAAGTCATAACAAAGTAATGTATCTGAAAAAAACACATAGTAGTCTCTTAAATTTCATAGATACTATTTCTTTCAGATGTTTACAGTTAGAGGTTGAAAAATGAAGATTAAAGAAATCCAAGAGAAAAGGGAAAGGTTAATTTCCAAATCTAATCCGGAATGGCAGAACATTCATGAATTAAAATTGGATGTTCAAAAGGATTTTAATAATAACGAATCACTTTCAATACCAACTTTTAATAAAATTCTGGATTGGAAACTTCAAAACCAAAAATCAAAAATTGAAAAAATTCTAAATTTCAGTCCTGATACATTAATAAAGAATATCACTCATTGTTATTATAAAACAGACCACCCGGATAATGAAATGAAAACCAGAATAAAAGTACAAATTCTTCTCAGTATTCCATGGATTGGGATTGGTATTTCATCAGCGATTATGGCACTTCACGAACCTCAATTCTATAGTACTGTTGATTTTCGCTCCTGGTCAGTTTTATTTCATAAACATAAAAAAACATTTTCAGGAAATGATTATTTAAGATACCTCAGAAGTATTCGTAAATTATCAGATAAGGTTGGATTCGATGTTTTAGAAATTGATTATATTTTTTGTAAACAATTCGAAACCTGAAAATCTTTACCGGCGAAATAAGCATTGACCTTGTTTATGGCTGAAACAACTATAAAAAATTATTACAAATCTCTCGATTAAATAAATTTTACAACTTCATTTATTTCTTTACGAACTTTATTAGACTTTTTCTTAAAATCAGGTTTAGAATATCCCAGAGGTGTAATAGCATATATTTTTTCATCTTTTTTCAAATTAAGAGCAGAAAATAAAATTTTGGGATCAAAGGCAGCAATCCAGCAAGTGGAAATACCTTCATTTTCAGCAGCTAAAATAATATGATCCATGGCGATTGTGAGGTCTGTTTCCAAAGAATTATAATTATCATATTTTCTAGTCCAGGCATTTTTTGGTGTTCCTTTTATTGCCAGAATATATGGTGCATCCCGGAACCAGTCACGATTATAACAGGCCCGCACTTTTTCTAACATTTCATTAGATGAGATCAACAAAAATTCCCATGGCTGGTAGTTTACGGCTGAGGGAGCAATTCTACCGGCATTAAGAATTCGCATAAGAATTTCCTTGGAAATCTTCCGGCTATCATCGTAATTTCTAATACTTTCCCTATTTTGAATAACATCATAAAAATCCATTGTAAAACCTCCATTTTAAAATTTTTATCAAAATAATGTGCAGAATAAATCAAAATTTCATTAGAAAGTTTACTAAAAAAGTATCAATTCATCAATAAGAGATTTTTATTCTATCCCATTCAAAAGATGGAAGAGGCTGTTATAACTCATATAATTAGTCGATAAATCTTTTTTGTAACCTTTTTCATTACATTGAATCTGATAATATAGGAATTGAAATTAACTAATAGGAGATATAAAATGGTTGAACATTTGACAAAAGACGAATTCAAAAAGAAAGTTTTTAACTTTGAAACAAATAAAGAATGGAATTATGAAGGTAGCATACCCTGTGTAATTGATTTTTATGCAGATTGGTGTGCCCCATGCAAAATGGTTGCCCCGGTAATGGAAGAACTTGCAAAAGAATATGAAGGCAAATTAAATATTTATAAAGTAAACACAGAAAGTGAACAGGAGTTGGCATCTATGTTTGGCATCAGAAGTATTCCTTCTATATTATTTGTACCAATGGATGAAAAACCCCAGATGGCTGCAGGTGCATTGCCAAAAAAAGCTTTTAAAAAAGCATTTAATGATATTTTTAAAATTCCAGAAGTAACATCTTAATTTTTCTACTTCATTAAAAAAAGGCTTTCAATCATGGTGTGATTTGAAAGCTTTTTTTTTTAAATTAAATGCCGATTTATGGAATAAAATTAAGTATTTCTGATATCGGTGGCTTTCCTTTTTTCCGATATATTATTTTTCCTGTTTTATCAATTACAAAAACCATCCGCTTATCAAAATAAAACCCTTTTACCCCGTAAAGTTTAATAACTTTACGACTTTCATCAAGTAACAGTTCAAAGGGAAAATTGTGTTTTTTTGCAAATAACACCTGAGATCCTATTTTGCCTGAATTAATACCAAATATAACAGCATCTTTTTCAATAAATTCCCCATAATTATCTCTTACTTCACATAGTTGTTTTGTGCAAACAGGTGTATTATTTCCCGGGTAAAAAAACAGAACAATATATTTTTGTCCAATAAAATCCTTCAATCTGATTATTTCGCCTTTATGTGTAGTTAAGGTAAAATCCGGAGCTTTGTCACCCGGTTTAGGTTTATTCCCTGCATATACTATTGAAACCAGGAAAAATAAAAGCAGAATAAAAATCAAAAAATTTTTAACTTGCATGTTTCACCTCTTATTATTCTTAAAAAATTAAAATAATCCCTGATTTATATTCAATTAGTTTTCAGATCTTCACTATTTTGCTTCTTCGCATTTTTTCGATCTATAAGCGACTTGATAATAATGATAGGAATAACAACATAAACTATTCCATTAATATATTGATCACAAATATTGCTTGGCCAGGGGAAAGGATGTAAAATAAAAAAATCTGTAGCCCTGCCATAAATCAAAATTTCAATGACATTTGCCATTGCACCAATGGTCATGGCCAAAACTACTGCATAAATTTTTGTATAAAACCCGGTATATTCCTCTTTAATAATTGAACGGGAAATAGAAAAAACCAGACCTGAAACAAGTACCAGACCAGAAGACGCCCACAAAACATGATTTCCAATTTTCCCAAAAATAAAATGATATCCGGTATTATGAGTAAGAAACAGGTCTAAAAATGGTAAAAATGTACTAACTTTTTCATGAAGAGGTAAATTATGATTAGCCAGGGCTTTAATTCCGAAATCAAGACCTAATAATAATAATCCTGAAAAATAAGCAAAGATTAGGGTTTTTTTCTTAAATGACATTAGTTATCTTTTTATCCTCCTATTGAATTTGACTGTCGGTATTGTTTTAAATATGAATCTGCTTTATTATTTTTAAATATTTTATAATAATATTTCTTATAAATTTCTGCAATGATTCGAGATTCTTTTTCCGCTTTATTGTTAATCAATAATCCTTCTAAAATATTATCCCAACCCCTTTCAGTTTCACCAATTTCCGATCGAATGGCACCTAGAAAAATTAATCCATCAGATTCACTCATATTACTATACTTTGCAGCCTGTGAAATCAAATTGATAGCATAAATATAATTTTCAGTTAGATAGGTATTTATAGCCAATTGTAAAAAAAGTTTATAAAATATTTCGTCTCTTTTGTTAGAAAGCAATCCACTATGAATTCCCGGATTATATTCATTTAACAACTCTACTCTGTTGAGGTGTATAGCCTTTATTAATAATTTATTGGAAATATTAATTGCCAATGTATCATCCTGAGAAATTACGGAATTTGAAATAGAATATAAAATTTCCGGGTTAATTTTTGAAAAATTAATAAGTTGATCACAATAATTTTCTATAATTACATATTTATTCAAAATTTCTGAACATAAATATAAATTAACCAGGAATCTTAAAATTCCAGTTTTATTCTTAATGGAATAATTGCCAGAAGGAAAATTAAGACCGGTTTCCATAAATATCTGTTTTGTAAAATCAAAAATGCTTTGCTTTGAGATTAGATCATCTTCTGCAAGAAGTGTTAGGCTAAAAAATTCATACATTCCAACAGTATCATTGATTTCAGAAAGCATTAATTGAATTATTTTGTTGTTAATGGACACCCTGTTTTTGGATTTTGGATATTTCTCCAAAAATCTTTGAAAAGACTCAACTCTCTGTCCGGAATCTTCAACCCGGTAACATTTTTCAAGAGTTTCTGCTTCTTTCCTCGGAGAATAATATAATGTGTAAAAAATACCACAACTAATTATGAAAACAGAGGATAACACACTGAATATTAATATTTTGTATTTTCTAAATATTTCACTAATAACTATCATACAAATCCTAAATACAATTATAAATATAACTTGCAAAATATATAGAAAATTAAGAACATATTTAAAAGAAATTTCCTTTTCTTATTCCCAATTTTTTATTTCTTTTTGAACTAACAATTTTTTTTTCTATCTTAGATTATTATTTATTAAGATGAACCGAAAAATATATCATACAAATAAATTATGAAAAAAAAATATTCACTAGTCTATTACGTCACTTTATTCATAATTATCCAGATTGCCTGGCTTTCAGTACTGGGATTATGGATCGCCCGTTTTGTATCCAACTATATGATTATGCGGCAAATCGGTGAGCAATATTCAACCCAGGTTCAGTCCCGTGGAGCTATTGCCATCCTGATTGTTGGATTGGTTTTACTTATTGCAGTATCAGTTGGGATATCCTTAATTTTTCGGTATTTATCTATTCAGTATAAATTAACAAAATTATATGATAATTTTATCGCCAATGTTACTCATGAATTAAAAACTCCGTTATCATCTCTCCAATTATATCTGGAAACAATAAAATCAAGGGATTTGCCAAAAGAAAAGCAAGAAAAATTTATAGATATTATGAAAAATGAAATAGCAAGGTTAAACAAACTTATTAATACAATCCTGGATATAGGACGAATTGAGAATAAAAAGGTTGTTTATCAATGTGCAATTTATGACACCGACCAGGTAATCCATGAAATATTCGACGAAATAAAAAAACAATTTCAACTCTCAAATATTTCAGTTTCGATCGTTGGAAAAGCAAATTGCCAATGTTTTTTAGATCGCAGTGCTTTCAAGACTATGTTCGATAACTTAGTGGATAATTCTATAAAATATTCAAAAAATCCAGCTAATATTACAATCAACCTAAAAAAAATGTTTACAAAATTTCAAATCGAATATTCTGATGAAGGCATTGGTCTGCCAATGGGAACTTATAACAATATTTTTCAAAAATTTTACAGAGTTAATAACAAAGAAATTCCTAATGTAAAAGGCAGTGGACTTGGACTATTCTGGGTGAAAGAAATTATAAAATATCATGGTGGAAAAATCAAAGCAAACAGTCATGGTATCAACCAGGGAATTAATTTTACTATAGAAATGCCAATTTACATTAACTCAAAAAATCGTTTTGTCAGAAAATTATTGAATAGGCAAAATTCATAATGCTTCATCTGACTTAAAAAGGTCATAAATAATTAAGGTAAAAAGTATACAATGAGTGAAAATAAAATATTATTAGTCGAAGATGAAATTACTCTGGCTGAAGGATTGGAATATAATTTACAGGCAGAAGGTTTTTCCGTTATTTTGGCTATTGACGGAAAACAAGCCATTGAAAAATTTAAAGCAAATGATTTTGATCTAATAGTACTCGATATTATGCTACCATATATTGATGGCTTTGAAGTGGCCAGACAGGTTCGGGAAATATCACCCCAAATACCAATCCTGATGCTAACAGCCAGAACTACAATACAGGATAAAATACAGGGACTGGAGATCGGTGCTGATGATTATCTTACCAAACCTTTCCATCTGGAAGAATTTTTAATTCGTGTAAAAGGTATGTTAAAAAGAAAAAATTGGTATTCTAAACCGATAAATAAAAATTCTATCTATCGTTTTGGAAAAAACCAATTAAACTTTGACGATCTCAGTTGTGAAAATGAAAATGGAAAATTTCATTTAACCCAACGTGAAGCAATGGTAATGAAATATTTTATTGAAAAAAAAGATATAGTAGTGTCCAGATCTGAATTATTGGAAAATGTATGGAATATTAATTCCGAAGTTGAAACCAGGACAGTTGATAATTTTATCGCCCGCTTAAGAAAATATTTCGAACCAAATCCCAAAAAACCGATTTATATTAAAAGTGTAAGAAGCGCCGGATATATTTTTTCAGATTAGATTTAATTTAAACAAATCATTTATTTTAATTCTATATTTTGTTATGTAAAATATGTAGTCTATTTTACATGGTTTTTAGAAAAATAAATTTAAATTAAAAAATAACAAAAGGTATAAAATGTTAAAAAGAACAGTTAATTGTGGAGAATTAAGAAAAAACAATTCCAGCCAAAATGTAATATTAAATGGCTGGGTAAATCGCCGTAGAGACCTTGGTGGATTAATATTTATAGATTTACGTGATAGATACGGAACAACTCAAATTGTATTTGATCCGGAAAATGGAATAGAATTATTATCTAAGGCTAAAAAAATCGGGCTGGAAGATGTCATTGCAATAAAAGGGATAGTCAGAGAACGACCCGTAGAAGCTACTAATAAAGATCTTAAAACAGCTTCTATAGAGATTCTTGTAGAAGAACTTGAAATATTAAGCAAAGCAACTCCCCTGCCTTTCCTAATAACTGACAGGACCACAGCACTTGAAGATTTACGTTTAAAATATCGTTATTTGGAATTAAGAACCAAAGAATTACAAAAAACACTGGCCATCAGGCATAAAGCAGCCCAGGTTGTAAGAAATTTTTATACAAAAAATTCATTCTACGAAATCGAAACTCCGGTATTAATGAAAAGTACTCCCGAAGGTGCACGTGACTATTTGGTACCGAGTAGAATTCACAAAGGTCAGTTTTACGCATTACCACAATCACCTCAAACCTATAAACAATTGTTAATGCTTGGTGGATTTGATCGCTATTTTCAGATAGTAAAATGTTTTAGAGATGAAGACCTGCGTGCTGACCGGCAACCTGAATTTACCCAAATTGATGTTGAAATGTCTTTTATTGATGAAGAAGATATTATTCAAATGACTGAAAAAATGTTAAAAACAGTTTTTAAACAAGTAATAGATGTAGAACTTGAAAAAGAATTTCCACGTATCGATTATTCAGAGGCAATGCTAAAATACGGTTCTGACAAACCAGACCTGCGTTTTGGATATGAAATCCACTCAATTAATGATTTAATTGAAGATGTTGATTTTAGAGTTTTTCAAACTGTGCTGAAAAATGATGGGGCAATTGCCGGTATTTGTGTACCCGAGGCCGACAAATTTTCTCGTAAAATTATAGATCAGTTAACAGAAAAAACCACAAAATGGGGTGCGAAAGGTCTGGCTTTTACAAAAGTCAGAGAAAATAAATTTGAAAGTGGAATCGCAAAATTCTTAAATCCGGTTTATGAAAAAATGATTACCAAATTTGAAGCAAAACCTGGTGATATTCTCTTTTTTGTTGCTGATAAAAGTGAAATCACTTATCCGGTTTTAGGAAGAGTTAGACTTGAATTAGGAAAATTTCTTGATGTTATTGAAAAGCATATTTTCAAACCGCTTTGGGTCACCCGTTTTCCTCTCTTAGAATGGAATGACGATGAAAAACGATATTTGGCCAAACATCATCCCTTTACATCATATCTTGAGGAAGATGGCGCTTTGCTGGAAAAAGAACCCGGGAAAGTTCGCGCCAGAGCTTATGATATTGTGATCAATGGATATGAAATCGGTGGTGGCAGTATCAGAAATCACACTTCAAAAGCCCAATCACAAATGTTTGATATCCTGGGAATTAGCAAAAAAGAAGCTGAGGATAAGTTTGGTTTTCTGCTCGAGGCATTAACTTATGGTACTCCTCCTCATGGAGGCATTGCCTTAGGTTTTGACAGACTTATTATGATTTTGGCTGAAGTAGCAAATATCAGAGAAGTAATCGCTTTCCCAAAAACAACAAGTGCATCTTCCCTAATGGATGGTTGTCCTACCACTGTTGATAATCATCAATTAGAAGAACTTGGTTTACAATTAAAAAAATAAATATTATAATATAAAAAAACATGCCGGACTAATAACTTTAAATCATTAATATATAGCAAAAAAGGGCTGCCAATCCTTTGGCAGCCCTTTTTCTATATGTGGTTTAACAAGTTTAATTAACCAACTAGAGAAAGCACAATCTGTGGTGAGGAATTTGCCTGGGCAAAGGAC
>JAOZSR010000136.1 GCA_029939575.1 Fidelibacterota bacterium | reverse complement strand
ATTCTTTCAGTCAAAAACCTGATTGTAAACATTCGTATCTCATTCAGAATGACAACAAATTATTTTTTACGGAATTGTTATATTTGCAACTTTAAAAAACAATATCATTCCTCAGTGGAGAAATTTTCTACAAATTATAATTTTAGTGTACAAAAGATTTTTCCTTGGTCTGTCAGAAAACTCTAAAGGATTATATTGACTTTGTTTTGTCATTAATAAAAAAATGAAGGCCAAATTATATAAAAAAAAGTGGAGGCGGAGAGAATTGAACTCTCGTCCGAAAATATTCTAATGACAAGTTCTACAGTTTAGTCTGATTCAAAGTGTCTCTTCTGTGGATTATGAACCGGACAAGTTCCCACAGAGTATTACCCTGATGATTCAAATCCTCTGGGTATTGTAGCGGATCTTGCTCCATTATTGATGATAGCGTAGAACAGAGCAACACACCACCTAACTATGGCTTACGCCATTGCATAGGCACCAAATGACTCATTAGAAGTCAAGAGGTGTGTAGGTACCATTTTGGCACTTAAGATTGTAGAGATTTTTTTAGGAAGCCCTTCTCTAAACTTCCACTGCACTTGACATTTTCCTAAACCCGTCGAATCCATTCGCCCCCTCAAATAACAAAATAACTTATAATTGAAAAAAGTTTTTTACAAGTTAAAATTCTTTTTATTTGACCAAAATTAACCCTTGGTTTTTATAAATTTTTTCTACTAAAACAACATTGAGGTCTTGAAAAAATTTTTAAAATCCAGGAGATGTATTAATTGTGCATTTAATTTAGGACTAATTGCTGATTGGAGGTTCTAAATTTTTAATACTAAAAAATTGAAAAATTTTACATTATTCTTTCTGATTTGAGGAAAAATTTTCCTAATTCACTATAATACTAATTAATAATATAGAAAATTTAAAATAAGATAGTTAAAAAACATTTTTTGTTACTTTTTGTTTTTTCAGAAATAAAGTGTGTTTATTATTGTAAATTTCTGGTAAAATTTAATAATATTTATAAACAGGCATAAAATTTGACTAAATACTTAAATGTTTTCTTTCAGATGTTCTATCATACATATAAAGAATGGAAAATAATTGGTTTATGAATTTAAAAAAAAGCAAAATTAAAAATAGTTTTAGGTCTATTTTTATTATTAATAGATAGATATGATTGGATACAGAAAAGTATCTTATAAATTATACCATTTTGGAGTTTATGGATGGAAAAAAGTATACAACTAATTGAAGAACTATCAGAATCCGCAATATTTGTCGAATTAGCAGATAAAAGTTCAATAGGTGCCTTGCTAACAATATTTGAAACTTTATTGGAAGAATTGAATTCCGGTGACAAAAAGGAATTGGCTGATATTTGTAAAACATCGGTTTCAATACTTGAAGATATTATTCTTGATGAATGTGAAAAACCAGAAGAACAGATGGTTTTAATCAACAAGATAATAGAGATTTTTCAGAGAGTAATAATAAATCAAGTACCTTTTGAGGAAATTGATCTTCCGGCTGAATTGTCAAAGAATAAGGATTCCGGTGAAGGAGAGCAACGAGAATTACCCTCTTTTGTTGATGATGAAATATTTCTTGAGTTTCTATCAAATCAGGAAGCTGTATTAGTAAATTTAGAAGAAACTATCCTGGAATATGAAAAAACATCTGCAGACAATTTGGTTGATAAATTTAAACGCATTATACATACTCTGAAGGGTGAAGCAGGATTAATGGGTTTAAATGATGTAGAGAAACTATGTCATAAAGCTGAAGATATTATTGAAGATGGAATAAAGGAAGGATTTGCTGATTTATTATTAGAAATGATTGACTGGTTAAAAGATTTTTTTGCTTCTATAGAAGATTCAGAAAAAAAGGTTAGCCCGGTAAATAATTTAATGGCAAAATTTTCTGCCTGTGAGGAAAATCCAATCACTACCAGCGAAAAGGATTCAAAAATTTCTGAGGGAAAAAATGTTGAACCAGAAAAAGAGGATGCAAAGTCTGCAGAAAATAAAAAATTAGCTTCCACTGAAAAAAAGAAGAAGAAACAAAAAAAATTATTACCAGAGCATATTGATGATAATTTTTTCTTAGAATTTTTAGCAAATCAGGAAGATGTGCTACACAAAATGGACGAAGCACTCTCCACTTTGCAAAAAAGTAGTTCACCTGAGGCACTTAATACATTAAAAATATTATTTCATAATGGAAAAGGGGAAGCTGGTTTACTAAATCTTGAGCCTTTTGGAAAAATTTGTCTTGCCAGTGAACAAATTCTTGATTTTTATGAGATTGATGGTTTTTTTGAGATTTTGGAAGAGGTCCTTGAATGGGAGCAGGGATATTTTAGGGAGCTTACTGGGGATCGGAAAAATAAAATACCTTTTGATAAAATATTTGAGAAATTGGAAAATTTTAAAAACAATGCACAATCTCAAACAAAAGAAAAATCAAAATCCGATCTGACACAGAAACAGGAACAGAAAAAACCAGATGAAAAACAGAGTGTGATTTTAAATGATTTAAGTGATATCCAAAATGAATTTATTAATAAACAAATCCATGTAATAGAAGAATTAGAATCCAATATTCTGGAAATTGAAAAAAATGGGTCTGAGGAAGCAATAAAATCCTTAAAAGGAATATTACATAATCAAAAAGGTGAGGCTGGTTTAACTGAATTTCATGACATAGAGAAACTTTGTCATAAAACTGAAGATGTATTGGAAGCCGGTATTAATAAAGATATTTCAGATATCCTATTTACTGTTTCCGATTGGATGAAAATGTATTTTAAGAAAATCCAGGAAGGTAAAGAATTAGAAACATCGATTTCCGACATTCTTTCGAAACTGGATAAATATCAAAATCAGGATAATAGTAAAGGGCATAAGCAAAAAGACGATTCAGAACAAAACGAACCGAAGGAATTTACAGGTGACATGGAACTGGCTATGGAGTTTATTGATGAAGCAATTGAGCATCTTGAAAATGCAGATAATGAATTGCTTGAAATTGAGAAAAATCCAAATAATAGCGATGCATTAAATAGTGTATTCAGAGCTTTTCATACTATAAAAGGTGTAGCCGGATTCATTGGTCTGGATGAAGTCCAATTGTTTGCCCATAATGCTGAAAATATGCTGGATAATGCCAGACAGGGGAAATTGATCCTGGTGAATGATGCCATGGAAATGGTTTTTAAATCAGTAGATAAAATGAAACAAATGATCAATAATTTAGGAACATATTTATCTGAAAATAAATTGCCACCTCCGGATAAATCTTTACCGGCTTTTTTGGAAAACATTAATCTCGTAATAGAAAATAAAGAGACTGTGAAAGAAGAAATTATTGAGAAAGAAATTATTGACGAAGAAATTGTTATACAGGAAGATCAGGGAGAAGAACCTAAAATAAAAAAAATAACAACAAGAAAAGTCAAGGAATCTATAAAAGTTGATGCTGAAAAACTTGATTTACTGGTTGATACTATTGGTGAACTTGTTATCTCCGAATCAATGATAAGCCAGGCTTTGTTAACTGCAGAGGATACCGGCCATGATCTCCTTAAAAAAATTAATCGTATGGATAAAATCACGAAAGAGTTGCAGGAAATGAGTACTGCCTTAAGAATGGTTCCTGTTAAATCAACTTTTCGTAAAATGGCTCGTCTCGCTCGTGATACTTCACGAAAGATGAACAAACCAATCGATTTTGTGATGTCTGGTGAAGATACTGAACTGGATAAAAGTTTGGTGGAAAAAATCGGAGATCCACTTGTTCATATGATTAGAAATGCTGTCGACCATGGAATCGAAGATAATCCGGATATTAGAGAAAAAAATGGTAAATCACGTGTAGGACACGTTGAATTAAAAGCTTTTCATTCCGGCGGTAGCAT
This sequence comes from Fidelibacterota bacterium, assembly GCA_029939575.1. GTDB lineage: Bacteria > Fidelibacterota > UBA2242 > UBA2242 > JAOZSR01 > JAOZSR01. The sequence goes on along the minus strand of JAOZSR010000136.1, from coordinate 3,135 downwards.
ACATATTGAAGTTGTCGACGATGGGAGTGGTTTAAGCAAACAGGTTCTTATCGACAAAGCCATTGAAAATGGTGTGATTACAAGTGCGGAAGGAATGACAGAGCAGGAGATTTACGGACTTATTTTCGCTGCTGGGTTTTCTACTGCCAAAAAAGTTACTGATGTTTCAGGACGTGGCGTAGGTATGGATGTAGTAAGAAAAAATATAGAAGCTCTTAGGGGAAAAATTTTTATCCGGTCAGAAGAAGGTCAAGGAAGTACATTTTCTATTCAGCTTCCTTTGACATTGGCGATTATTGATGGTATGATAATCAGAGTTGGCGAAGAAAAATATATTATACCCACACTATCGGTAATTAATTCCTCAAAGATTGATATGAAAGATTATTCCACTATTGTTGAAAAAGGTGAAATGATAAGTTTCCAGGGCAATCTTTTACCATTATGTCGCTTAAGTGAACATTTTGCTATTACCAAAGGGGAAAAAGATCTCACGAAAGGAATAATAATAGTAGTGGAATTTGATGAAAGAAGAATTGCATTAGTGGCAGATGAACTTCTCGGTCAACAGCAGATTGTTATTAAAACTATAAGTGAAATGTTAAAATCTGTTGAAGGAATAGCAGGAGGTACAATTATGCCTGATGGAAAAGTCGCTTTAATTTTGGATATTGCCTCCGTAATTAAATCTGCACACAACGTTTAGATAACCTAAAAAATTGAGAATTATAATGACTGATGACATTAAAAAACAAACAAAACTAGCTGAAGAATATCTCGGATTTTTTTTAGGAAAAGAAGAGTATTGCATTAAAGTAGTTCATGTAAAAGAAATACTTGCAAAAATTGAAACAACCTGGGTGCCAAAAACACCGGATTATATTAGGGGAGTAATCAATTTAAGAGGAGCAATTCATCCGGTTATTGATTTGCGAAGAAAATTCGAAATGGAATATAAGGAAGATACTAACGAAACCTGCATTGTTGTTGTGGAAGTAAAATATCATGGTGAAGATCTTTCAGTGGGGATTATTATTGATAAAGTATCAGAAGTGGTTGTTCTTAAAGAAGAATATTTTCGTGATGCCCCCAAATTAAATACGGAAATTGATGAGGATTTTATAACGGGAATGGCAATAGTAGATGGCAAAATGAAAATAATTCTTGATATACAACATATCGTAGATACAATAGAAATTTAGAATAGAAGTGGATAAGTGTTTATTAAAACAACTATTAAGGAGATGGATGATGAAAAAAATTCAATTATTAATGATTTTAGCGCTGGTATTTCTATTAGTGGGAAGTCTTTGTGCTGAGATTACTTTTTCCGGTGATGCCAGGGTAAGGCCTCGTCTTGACCAACAATTTTCAAACGGTGATATGACAAGTGGTAACATTTATTATCTATATTGGGCTCGTCTATGGGTGGATGCCAAATTAACCGATGGATATTATTTTCGCACAAAATTATCAGCCGACGGACCAGCAGATTTTATCGGAACTTTTGGTGGCGGAACTTATGATGGATTGGGCAGTTGGAGTGGAGCAAAATCTGCAATCGGTGGAACTCGTGGAATATTAAGATTTAGTGAAATGCACTTTGGAAGAAAAACCGAGAACTGGGGATATTCTATGGGAATTCTACCCTTTAGCGGGCTTGCAAATCCTGAATATGACATTCATTTTTTCCCTTTATCAAAGAGTGATATTCCCTTTACAATTTTGAATAGAAATTCATCTTCGGGATTTAGAGGATATTACAAAGTAGGTCCCGGATTATTAAATGCCAGTTTAACAGTTGATAATAATTTAGGATCTTCAGATGGTAATGATAATACTGATGATGCCAGAGATCAATATAGCCTGTTTTTAAATTATACTATGAAACTTGGAAATTTCAAAGTGCAGCCTACTATAATTAAAACAATCGCCTCACCTGATACCGGAACAGTAGTAGCACCTTTGGCTGCTCCAATGACTGCAGGAGCAAATTTTGGTCTGCCAAAAATCGCTGGATTTGCATTATCCGCCGGTGGATATTTTACTATGCAGGGTGTAGAAGATGCCGGCAAATATTCCGGCCCCGGAATACATGCTAAGGTTGTGGGCAAACTTGGACCAGGAAGTTTAGTTGCCTGGGCAGATTGGAAATCTATCACGATGGATGGAGAAGATGATGCCTGTAACACAACATTGTTATGGATAATGTATAAATATACAGTCTATAAATCTGATGTAGGCTCTTTTGCACTTGCTCCTACTTTCAGAAGAATTATGCAAGTCCAAGGTGATGCAATTGATTATGCACGTAATAAGATCGAATTAACAATGCATTTTTCGTTTAAATAATAAGTTTTTGCTCTTTATTGTAAAGAAAAGAAATATATGCTTCTGTAGATAATAGTTTTCTCAGGAGAATAGAAAACCCAAAAAATATGGAGGAAAAATGGCTGAAGATAATAAAACAGATTCTAATAACATTGAATTGGCTGGTAAATATCTAACCTTTAAACTTGGTAAAGAGGAATATGGAATTGAGATTCTGAAAGTTATCGAGATAATCGGGATAATGGAGATTACCGAAATCCCACGAACTCCTGATTTTGTGAAAGGAGTTGTAAATTTACGGGGAGTGATACATCCTGTTATTGATTTGCGAACAAAATTTTCTATGCAAAGAGTTGATTTTACAGACGAAACATGTATTATTGTAGTGGTAATTGAATATGATGGAAAAAAAGAACAAATGGGAATTATTGTAGATAGTGTTTCTGAAGTACTTGATATTGAAGTTGATGAAATAGAAGAAACTCCTTCTCTGGGAAGCGGTATTGATACTAATTTCATTAAAGGTATGGCTAAGACAAAAGGCAGTGTGAAAATTCTACTGGATGTAGAAAAAGTTTTATCAACACAGGAAGTGGCAGAATTAGCCAAAGTAACCACAGATGCAGAATAATTAATGAATTTAGCATGAGGGAAGAGTTTTTTTGATAATTGAGAAAAAATAGGATTTATAAAATAATTATTTAAGGAGATTATTATCGCTTTTACATATTTTTTTCGAGACAGAGATACATTAGAATTAATTAAAGAACATGTAATTCCAACAACATCTGGAAAAAGAAATAT
>JAOZSR010000135.1 GCA_029939575.1 Fidelibacterota bacterium | reverse complement strand
ACTGATTGATAAATATTCTTTTGCATAAATAATGTAAAATGGCAAGGCCAGGGTATTTGCACCAATTAAAATTTGGATAATGATGAATTTGCGATAATTTTTATTTGATTTAAGAATATTTAAGGATTTTTGCATAAACTGGCTAAAACTTAGAACATCACGATGTACTTCTTCTGTGGTTTCCTTCATTGAACCCAATGCGATATAAGAAATTCCCATTAATATAAAAGCCAGGAAAAACATGATAGAATAATTTGACGGAAATGCAATGGAATCACTATCCAAAATCATTTTTGCGATTGAACCAGCACCAATAGCAAGCAATCCACCCCAAAATTGTCTGTGCCCAAAAAAGCGGCCTCTGATTTTTGAAGAGATTGTTTTGCCAAAAATATCCATCAATGGTATTACAGCAATTCCTCCCATGAAAGAGAAGATATTCAGAATTATAAATAAAGAATCAAGCATGAAAATTGGATTGCTTGCTGCAAAGAAATAAGTAATTACAGACAACAAAGCAAGACTAAATGCTCTTACAGTTGTGGCAAAGATTAAAAGTGGTTTTTTGTGGATTTTTGTTTCCAGTTTATTGGCAACAAATAATTGAGGAATAATTCCATTGATCCCATATAAACTAATAAACAGCCCGATTAAAATATTTGAATCGGAAAAAAAACTTAGAAATACAGGTAATAGAGTGTGAATATCGGCAAATGCCATTCCTGCATTGAAAAATGATCCATGAAGAACTCCCATGGTGAAGTTCCATTTTTCGAGGCTACTTAAATTTTTAAATTCTTTATTCATATAATGTATTTATCCAAATTATTTTAAAATAAATCAATTAGTGTGTCGACAAAGGATATTTTTTTTCACCAGCCAATATTTCAATATCCAGCCAATTGGATGATGGTACTAATGGACATGCGTAATCTTCACTATATGCACACCATGGATTTGTTGATTTGTTAAAATCTAATATCCATTTTCCATCTTCCGTTTTATCTTCTTCATAATAAAGGTCAAGATATTTACCAGCTCCGTATGTTTCATGTGAATTGGTTTTATCTTTGAAAGGAACGAATAATCTCATCTCATCACTACTGCTTTTGTATGCCTGTAGTGTCAATTCTTTTTCGTTAATTTGAAAATGAAATTCTCCCCAAATAAGCATGTCTCTGATATTTCCTTTTGAATCATTGATTTTGATTGGTTTTGGTTTTTCAAATTCATTTAATTCTATAGTAAATCTATAATCTAAATCCGGTTCATAGTAATCAAGGCTTGTAAATCTAGCCCGATCTACATTGGGAATTGGTGATTGTGGATGGTTTCTAAAAAAATCATCTTTTTGGTTTCTCTGAGTTATATTTGCTTGTTTCCAATAATTTTCATTTTTCATTGTAATCTCCAATTTTAAATTGAATTAACAGAATTTATTAGTAAATATTATCCGGTTAATCTTGACTAGTTTATTTATTTTTTGATAATTTATAAACTTTTATCAATAGTTCCATCTGGCAACATATTGTCCGGATGATATTCTCCATTTTCTTCCAATCTATATCTGATACAGTTTTGCCAATTTCCATTACAATATAAATCTGTCCATTTTCTATCTAATACGCCTTTTTCAGTATAATATTTCATCGGACAGACCTGATACCATTTACACTCGTTACTCAAATTATTTTTTCTCCATAAGTAATAAGGAGCCTTCATCAACACCAATATTATCAGCAATTACGTGACATTTTGCTTTTAAAAGAAAAAATATTGGAGCATCAACCTCAGAAAGTGCTTCGTAATTTCCCTGTCCTTTACTGATTATCATATCTGCATTATAAAAAATTTCTAAAAATTCATCAGTGCATGTGCTGAGAACTGTACCTGGTGCCGATGTTCCTGATGAGATCACCTCTGCAACTTTATCAATTCCAATTTCTAAGGCTTCTTGTTTTGTAATATCATTTATTACCGGTTTTTCCCTGACTACGAAAGTAACTGGTTTTTTTATCTCTTCTATAAGCAATTTATCAAAAACTGCTTCACCGGAATTGTCCCCGAGATATAAAATATTTTTACTATTATGAATTTGTTTTTTAAAAGATTGATAATCATTAATTGTAAGTTCCTGATGTAATGATTTTAAAATATCCTCTTCAATGTTAAAAGTTTTTGCCGTACCCAAATCAATAATATTTCCGGCAATAGCAAGTCTGACAGCAGTAAATAACCTATCATCAGATTCCTCTAATATTTCTTTCATATGGGGATAGAGTTTTTGTGCTTTTTTTATATGATTTATTTTATCCTTACGAAAAGGATCAGGATTTCCAGTGATTTTTTTAATTTTTGAATAAACATACATGGCAATTTCCGGAGGACTACTTTCCATGGGAATATCTTTTATTAAAGAGCCAACATTATCAAGTATGTTTTTTATTTCTTTTTCATCTTCTGTTGATAATCTTCCGACTCTTAATGCTTGCTGAACAAAACAGGGGATACAATCAAGATATGTTTTCATGTTAATTTTTATCTTTCAAATTATTCAAATTCAATTACTTTTCCAGCACCACCTGAAATATATTTTTCAGGATATAAAGATTTGATTTTTTCAGTATTTTCAGAACAATGGGTTGGGGTAAGAAAACAAAGTTCTGTCAAAATCTGAAGTTTATTAAATCCATGAAAACCGCCAATAAGTGCATAGGGTTCGCCATATCGTTTCGCAACATTAAGAATTTGTTCAATTTCCGGATGAGCACATCCCACAATAATAATCAGACCTTTTTCTGTTTTTATAATTAGAGATTGCTCAATACGATCCAGTTCACCTGTTGTATAAATGTTCTCCGAAATTTCTTTAGCCGCTACAATATATTCCAATTCCCGTACATTTTTCACACCTCGAAAGGTTGATGGTGCATAGAGTTTCACATCATTGTTTTTATTGAGGAACTCCGATAATCCACCGACATGATCAAAATGATTATGGGATATAAAAATTGTATCAATTGATTTTGGGTTGATATTCAATTTTCTCATGTTTTCGAGAAGTATTGCACCATTTCCTCCAGTATCAAAGAGAATTTTTCTATTGTTAAATTCAATTAAAGCAGAAAATCCCCAATCAGATTTTAAACCATCCCTAAAAACTGTATTATCATAAATTATTGTGATTTTCATAAATCGACGCCTCCTCTTTTTATTCCAACCACATTTTCAAAGTCTGGGAAATAATTTCCAATAATTTTTAGATTAAACTTTGACATTATTGAATGCTGCGATTCTTTTGTTAATAAAAATTCGAATGATTTTTTTATTAATTCCAATTTCGTAATTTTTCCTTTTGCTAATTTTGTATAATAAATATCAGAAAGAGTTACAATATGTTTGGTTTGTGATTCCCTATTGATTATTACAGTAAAATCACAACAACTTTTTTGGGTTACTTCTATCATATAGTATTTCTATAATTTTAGAATTTTTTTAAAAGTATTAAGGGAAGAAGAATAATTTTTTGTAATTTAAGTTTGATTTGTTTACTAAGTTTTAATTTTAACATATTAGAATTCCTTATATAAAATTAGATGTTTTAAATTTTTTTGGAAAAATGTAAGAAATGTTTTGGTAATTATATTTTGTTAATTCACCACTATTTAACATTTTTTCCAAAGTTCCCTGTTGAGAAAATTTCTTTTCTATTTCAATTGCCTGATCTTCCCGTAGCGGATGTCGTGAAGAAATCTCATATAATGCTTCGGAAGCACTTGTAAAATTCGATACACCAAAATCACCATTTTCTCTATCAACAATATTAAATGTATTATTTAATATTGTTTGGGCTTGCAATATTTTTTCCGGTTTCGGTGGAATTGCCCATTTTTCGGCCGGTGGTCGAACTGGAGTCGTAATATAAATTCTATCTGGATTGATTTTATTCAGTTGTATTTTTATATCTTTTAATGATTTTTCAGAATCATTCACCTCTTTTACCAGCATTACTTCAGCCCATATTTCTCCTGTAAATTCTTTTCGGAAATCAATAATTCCTTTAATCATTTTTTCATAAGAAATATTTTGATGAGATCGATTTATTTTTCTGAATATTTCTTCTGTTCCGGCATCAATTGTCGGCATTACAACATCAGCGTTTTGTAAATCCTTTTGCACTTCTGCTTTAAAAAGAAGTGAACCATTTGTAATGACAGCAATGGGAATATCAAAGTTTTTTTTGCATTTATCTATTAACCAGCCAAGATCTTTACAAAGAGTTGGCTCTCCGTCACCAACAAAAGTAATATAATCAACATTGCTATTTTTTACAGTTTTTTGAATGTCTGCAAATATATCTTCTTTAGGAAAAAAAGATTCTCTTTTTACCTGGAGATGATTAGTTCTTCCAAGTTGACAATATACACAGGAATATGAACAGGTTTTTGCCGGTATTGGGCTAACACCTATTGATTTTCCTAATCTTCTGGATGGTACAGGACCGTATGCATACATAAATTTTCACTTTATTTAATAAATTTAAGCAAACCTTGCAGAAGAATAAAGCCTGCAAGGTTATATCAATTATTTAATGTCCACAATTACCATGACCGTGAGTACCGTCACCTTTTCCTTCGCCATGCTCACAACTGCTTTCACCTGCCTCAAGAGTGTTATTAAGATAAGCAGAGATTACATCATCTACTTTTCCCTGTACACCAATTATCCAATCCATTCCAAATTGCACAAAAAAGTCCTGTGCCCTTCTGCCCATCCCACCAGCAATAATTAAATCACAACCATGTTCTCTTAGAAATTTTGGAATTGCTCCTGGTGCATGTCCGGGGTTTTCCAATATTTTTTTCTCTTTAATTTTAGAAACCGAACTGTCAACTTCTACAATTGTATATTGCATACATCGTCCAAAATGCTGAGATACCATATCATTATCTGTTGATATTGCTAATTTCATTTCTTTTCCCTTTTTTAACTTTTAACTGATTTAATAGAATTTATCTGATTGTCTAAATTTGTTCAAATTATTTTTATCCTGCTTATCCCATTAATACTATCTATTTTTTACAGATCGGACTTAATCAAACAAATGCCCAATAAAATTCAGAATGTAATGAGTAACACTACAAAAAAAGCTCGGGCTCAGTTTTTCCGTCAACAGACGAATATGCTAAACCCGAGTTACCATTCCACCAACCTATGCAGGACTAATCGCTTCAACAGGGCAAACGTCAACACAAGCACCACAATCTGTACATGCATCTGCATCAATTATAAACTGATCATCACCTTCACTAATTGCTTCGACCGGACATTCTGACACGCAAGCACCACAATTAATACACTCATCACTTATTTTATGAGCCATTTTGTTTTTCTCCTTTTTTAGTTTAATTTATGATATGCTTTCAAGCAGCATAAAGAGAGAAAAGAGTAGAATTCCGATTTCTAATTATCTTTTCTCTCTTATTATTTTTCAGATTCCAATTCCTTAATACGATCAGCTAAATATTTTGCATCTTGTTTAAGTGCATTTAGTTCCTGCTCTTTTGTCAATTGTGGTAATGGAGCACGATATTGAGAAGGTAATACCTCCTGAACTCCATATCCTCTGCGAAAGCCTCTTCCAAAACCCCGGCCGAATCCACGTCCGCCACCAAAACCTGCTCCGGCACCTCCGCGCGGAACACCTTTTGTATATCCCGGGCTATCATATCCTGCACAATATCCCAGTCCTCTTCCAGTCATTGAGCCCATTCCTTCGGGGCCTGTTCTATCACCTCTTGGCATAATTGCCTCCTTTTGTTATTAGAAAATTTGAATATTCATTAACAAACAAGAAATACCAAACTTCCCTGATTAAAATTACTTCCTGCGTCCCTGACCTTGGCCACGTCCATCTTTGGGACCATTACGATCTCCACTCCCTTTACCTGCGCCAGTTCCACGTCCCTGGCCTTGGCCTTGTCCACTTTCATTACCAATGGATTTTCCTAATCCACGACCTGTTCTTGGACCTTTTCCATCAGGCCCTGTTCCGTCACCTCTTGGCATAATTGCCTCCTTTTTTTTTACCATTTACCCCGACCATGTCGTCCACCAAAGCCAGATCCTTTTCCGCACCGCTGCCCATTTCTGAACCATTTATTCAGATGAACAACGTTAGTAGAATTACATTTCGGGCAATCATTAAATTTGGAATCATTCTTTTCAATGGCGGAAACTATTCCACAATCCAAACATCTGACCAAATTACGTATAAATGAATAATTCCCACCTTCAAATATCAGATCTTTTACTCCTACTATTGTTTCTGCAATTTTTTTATGTGCCTTATCAATTAACCTTGTAAAAGTTGGACGGGATACACCCATTTTTTCTGCGGCTTTTTGATGATCCAAATTTTCGTAATCTGATAATCTGATTGCTTCATATTCATCGATTAACAATACTACTTTGTCAAGTAATTGCCCGGGTACGCCAATAGGCTTCATTCCCTGAATTTTGGGTGGCTCCTGGACTTTTCTTTCTTTTTGTGGCCTTGGCATAAAATCTTTCCTTTCAAATGAACCATAGTTCATAAATAATATAATGAACATTGGTTCGTAATGTCAAGTATTATTTTCTTTTTTTTATAAATTTATTAGTTGGAAAAATACAGGAATGAAAACATAATACTTAATAGAATTAAAAACGGGGTGATTAATAACCACCCCGTTTATTCATTTCAATATTTAATATGAAATTTATTTAATAAAAGTCATCCGTCGCATTTTAACATAATTTTCTGTTTTTAAACGATAAATATAGATACCTGTAGAAACTTGTACACCTCGGTCATTAGTACCATTCCATTTAAATGAATGTTTACCGGATCTCAGTTGAGAATTTACAAGTGATACAATTTTTCTACCCTGAATATCATAAATCGCCAATTGCACATGTTCCTGAATTGGAATCTTGAAATCAATTGTTGTTGTTGGGTTAAAAGGATTTGGATAAGCCGGAAAAAGAACATAATCATTAACAACAGTAGTTGGTTCTTCCTCAATAGCAGTAGCAATAGGATCAGTATTCGGTGAATCAAGAATAATAACAGGAGCACTAACATTTGTAGTAG
>JAOZSR010000134.1 GCA_029939575.1 Fidelibacterota bacterium | reverse complement strand
AAACATTCGTACCTCATTCAGACTGATAGCAAATTTACTTTTTACGGAATTGTCATTTATAAATAATGATATCTATATTTGCACCTAAAAATTATATAACTTAAGTTTATTCGTGATTTATCATTGTCAGGAGAATTATTTTTAGTTTAAATAGGGGAAAGATTAATCTATTATCAAAAGGAATATTTCTATGAAGAAAACAATGAAAGCTTTGGTGAAGAAATATGCAAAAATAGGATTATGGTTAGATGATGTTCCGATTCCTGAAATTGGAATTAATGATGTGCTGATCAAAATTCATAAAACTGCGATTTGTGGTACAGATATTCATATTTGGAATTGGGATAAATGGGCACAGAAAACAATTCCTGTACCTATGACAGTAGGGCATGAATTTGTCGGTACAGTTGCGGCTATGGGTAGTAATGTACATGACCTTTCCATAGGTGAAATTGTTTCCGGAGAGGGACATATTGTGTGTGGAAGATGTCGTAATTGTCTCGCTGGACGTCGTCATTTATGCAATGCCACACAAGGAGTTGGAGTTAACCGGACAGGCGCCTTTGCAGAATATCTCAGCATTCCTGTTACCAATGTTTGGCATGCTGATCAGAATATTCCCATGGATTTATTGAGTATATTTGATCCCTTTGGAAATGCGACTCATACAGCTCATTCATTTCCTCTACTTGGAGAAGATGTCCTGATCACTGGGGCAGGACCAATTGGATTGATGGCTACAGCTATTGCCAAACATTCCGGAGCCCGCTATATTGTTACAACAGATTTAAATCCCTATAGACTTGATCTTGCCAAAAAACTGGGAGCCACTGTTGCCTTAAATGTGAAAGAAAAAAATATTAAGGAAGTTCAGAATGAACTGGGAATGGCAGAAGGTTTTGATGTTGGTCTTGAAATGTCAGGTAGTGATATTGCATTTAGAGATATGGTAGAAAATATGGCTCATGGCGGAAAAATAGCGATGCTTGGTATTCCACCGGAGACCTTAACTCTTGATTGGAATTTGGTAATTTTTAATATGCTGACTTTAAAAGGAATATATGGTCGTGAAATGTACGAAACATGGTACTTAATGCAATCTATGCTTCAAACCGGTTTGGATATTTCACCGGTTATAACCCATAAATTTCATTATACGGAATTTGAAAAAGGTTTTGAAGTTATGCGTTCAGGTAATTCCGGCAAAGTTATTCTAAATTGGATCGAGGAATGATGATTACCAGTGACTGGTGGTTGATTGATGGTTAATTATTAGTGGTTGTTGGTGGATTTTCAAGGATAGATTTTATTTTCAGAAAATTGTCGTGCTTGGTTTTTTCTATAAAATTATATGATTTATTCCATACTTTTTCAATATTTTCATCTTCAGGAATGAACTTTGCAAATTTTACAAGGTCTAACTCATTGAATAAACTGGTTAAAATGCTTTGTATTTCTGTATTGGGTTGAATTTTAGAAAAAACCTCATTTATTTCAAAAGAAGACATTTCCAGAGCGCGAATAAAGTATCTACGTTCAAGATATTCTCTTATTATTTCAGATAGATCCGAATAATAATTTTTCTTTTCTTCAGCAGATAATTGTTCTTTTTTCTTCAGAGAATTTAATTTTTTTATCGCAATCACATGGGGAGGTTCGAGATATTTTTCATCATATCGAATAACCGGATGTGTTTTTTTCCAATGCCTTTGATAGAAAAACCAGCCCGTAATTATTAATAATAGAGCAAGAACAAAAATAACAATATCCCAGGGAATAAATTTTCTAATTGGAAAGGGCGCTTTGATGTCCCGAGGTGCTTGTGCATCACCAGGCAATACTGATAGAATATTAATAAAAAGAGAATCAGTATAAAATGTCAAAATATTACTAGTATCAGGAGCTGTAAAAGCTTGTATTTTTATTGAAGGAATAACTATTAATCCTGTATCAAAAACAGTTAGATTAAATTGCCATTGACTTTGATAATGATTATCAATTTCATCGGGACCATATAAATTTTGGTCTAAAATAATAAAATCCCCAAGTTTTTTATCTAATTTAGGAAGAATAAAGGACGTGTTTTGTGGATGTAGCATCTTTATTTCTAGCAGAATCCGATTACCAATATATGCAGTGGTGGTATCAACTGAAGTCTCTATGCTAATAGATCCCGACTGAGATAATCCGGCATTGGACATAAAAAAGATGGATGTAATTAAAATAAACAATGGCCACTTTTTTAAACCCGGAAGTTGTTTTGATAAATAATAGTAATGCATAAATTATCTGAAGCGTCTTTCACGCATTTTGAAAAATCTTATTAATGGATCAATATAGGATTTTGAAACATCAATCCTGATATGATCAATATTCATACTTTTAGATTCCCGGGAAAATTTATTCCATTTTGCTTCTACCAAATTAGTATAAGCTTCCCGAAGTTTTTTATCCGATGTATTTACCCAGATTTCTTCATCTGTTTCTGCATCCTGCAATTTTAGCAAACCTACATTTGGTAATTCTTTTTCTCGCTTATCATGAGTTTGAATGGTAACAACATCATGTTTTTGGTTTAGTATTTGGAGGGGTTTCATAAAGTTGTTATCTTCAAAATCAGATACAACAAAGACAATGGAATGTCTTTTTAATCCTTTTAATAAATACTCTAAACCTGTCTTAATATCTGTTTTTCGTGATTGGGGTTTGAAATATAAAATTTCTCTGATTACCCGCAGAACATGGCCTTTGCCTTTTTTGGGTGGTATGTATTTTTCAATCTGGTCGGTGAAAATTAAGAGGCCAACCTTGTCATTATTTTTAATTGCAGCTAATGCAAGAAGGGCGCATATTTCTGCTGCAACTTCTGATTTGAATTTTTCCGATGAGCCAAATTTACCGGAACCGGAAGCGTCTACAACGAGCATTACATTTAATTCCCGCTCTTCTTCATGTACTTTAATAAAAGGATGACCATATCTGGCGGTAACATTCCAATCAATATTTCTGATATCGTCACCATATTGATATTGTCGAACTTCAGCAAATTCCATTCCTTGTCCTTTAAAAGCAGAATGGTATTCTCCACTAAAGACATCATTTACAAGATGCCTGGTGCGCAATTCTATTTGCCGAACTTTTTTTAGTATTTCTTTAGGAATCATCTCAGATTAGGGTACTTCCACGGTGTTTATAATTCGTTTAATAATATCAATTGTTGTTACTTCTTCGGCTTCGGCTTCAAAAGTCAACAAAATCCTGTGCCTTAATACATCATAAATAATTGCCCTGATATCTTCAGGTGTAACATATCCACGTCCCTGCATAAAAGCATGTGCTTTTCCTGCCATGGCCATATAAATAGATGCTCGTGGAGACGCGCCAGTATCAATTAAATCTTTAATATCGGCTAATTTATAATTTCCCGGTTCTCTTGTCGCAAAAACCAGGTCTATGATATATTTATGGATTTTTTCATCAATATATACATCATTTACGACAGATTTGGCGTTTTTTAGTTTTTCAGGTGTGACTATGGCAGCAACTTCGGGCTTAATACTGGTTTTTGCCATTCGTTTAATAATTTCCAACTCTTCGGTTTTGTTTGGATAACTGATAACAACTTTTAACATAAAGCGGTCAACCTGTGCTTCTGGTAATGGATATGTACCTTCTTGTTCAATTGGATTTTGGGTAGCAAGCACTAGGAAAGGATCATCAAGAAAATGTGTTTCTTCTCCAATACTAACCTGTCTTTCCTGCATTGCTTCTAATAAAGCAGATTGAACTTTTGCCGGGGATCGGTTGATTTCATCAGCTAAAATAATATTACTGAAAATCGGTCCCTTTTTAGTTTCGAAAGAGCCGGTTTTTTGATTGTAAATAAGGGTTCCAATTAAATCTGCCGGTAAAAGATCAGGTGTAAACTGGATACGTCTGAAAGAAGCTTTGATAACTTTTGATAATGTATGCACTGTAAGCGATTTAGCGAGCCCGGGAACTCCTTCCAGTAAAATATGACCGTTACAAAGCAAACCAATAATCAGGCTATCGATCATCTTTTCCTGGCCTACAATTACTTTCGCCATTTCATTTTTTATATCGCTTAAAAAACTGCTTTCAACTTGAATTCTTTCATTTAATTCTGAAAGGTTAAAACTCATTCTATTAACTCCGTAAATAATTATTTTTCAATTTTTTCATCAGTTGTGATCTGGTTCAATTCTGGTAACTCTTCCAGTGTTTTCCCTAAATTTTTAATTTCCCATTTTGCTGATGGAACTAATGAGTGATCTGGATAAGCATCAATAAAATCATTATATGCAGTTTTGGCCTTTTCCAAATTTTTTTCGTCATTAGCATAAATATATCCAATCATGAACATAGCATTTGGTGCTTTTTCGGATTTAGGGAATTTTCTTACAATTGATTGATATAATTTAACTGCCTCATCTGTTTCTTTTAGATTGTTCTTATAAATTTCTGCCATTGCAAACATTGCCTTAATAGTTAAATCATCCTCAGGATAATATTTTATTATATTTTTATATTGTTTTATAGCACCTTCAAAGTTGCCAAGTTCCACAAGGGTTCCTGCGGATGTCCAATATTCCTGTGAAGATCTGGATGGTTTAGAACAACCACCAAGTATTAATAGAATTAATATTAATAATGTAACAGTTAGACTTTTTTTCATTATTTTCCTTCCTTTTTAAAATTTATCAAATCCCTTAATAATTTTCTAAAAACAGACCTAAATTTATTTATTTCTATCAATGAGACAAAAGAAATATAACTTTTTTTTTATACATTTCTCAATTTATTTTGTTCCAAAAAAGTAGATAGAAAATTAAATGTATAAAAAACCCTCCAAAATTATTAATTCCGGAGGGTTTTTATTTATTTTCTATTGTTTATTGTTAGAAAATATTTTCTGTACTTTATTTTAATAACATCATTTTCCGAACAGAAGTATAATTGCCGGCCTGCATTCTGACGAAATACATACCAGTTGGTTGATCACCTGCTTCCCAGATTACCTGATATTTGCCGGGTTGTTTTATCTCTGAGACCAGAGTTGCTATTTCTTTACCCAAAATATTATAGATACTAACTATAGTTTTTTCAGATTTAGCCACTTCGTAAATAATTGTTGTTGTGGGATTAAAGGGATTAGGATAATTTTGATGGAGTTGAAATAATTCTACAACTACAGGAGCATCACCTGATTCGGGTTCATAAATAGCTACATCAATAATTTCACCGCCTGTCGATGTTTTTATAATTGCGCCGTTATCTCCTACTGCCCAGCCTGTTGTTGAATTAACAAAATAAACTGACTCTAAATCAACTCCAGTATTACTATCCTGTTGTTCCCAGGATACGCCTCCATCCTGAGTTGACATTATGCATCCATCGTTTCCTACAATCCAGCCATTGAGCTGATCAGCAAATGTAATGGAGTTATAACTGGGATCAGTGTAACTACCGGTTGTGATTTCATTCCACGCAGACCCGCCGTCGGTGGTTTCTAGAATGGTTATCTCTGCACCCACCGCAAATCCGTGATTTGAGTCCAAAAAATACATTGAATAAAGATTGTTGTCGTTGGAATTGGTCTGCTGGCTCCAGTTGGTTCCCCCGTCGGTTGTGTGAAGGATAATTCCATTGGTACCACAAACCCAACCGGTCTGAGAATCCAAAAAGATGACATCATTCAGGTATTCACCGGTACCGGAGGATTGTTCACTCCAGTTGTTTCCGCCATCGGATGTATGGAGAATCGTACCGGCATATCCTACTGCCCAACCATTGTTGGTATCTATAAAATCCACAGCAGCAAACCAGTTTTCCGTTCCGCTGGTCTGTTCAGTCCAGTTGGTTCCGCCATCAGTTGTGTGGTAAATCTTGGCGTCACCGTTGTAAGGACCATCTCCAACAGCCCAACCAGTATTGGCATCTACAAAGTCTATACCGTAAAGAGCATAATGAGCTGGCGTTTCCTGTTCTGACCAGGTATTTCCACCATCACTGGTTTTCCAGATATTATCCATCCAACCGACAATCCACCCGGTAGTTTCATTAATGAAGAAAGTATTCTCAATATTGTCGGTAATAACTGCTGATGACTGCTCTGTCCAGTTCTCGTCATCATTTTTATATATTTTCCCTTCCAATGTAACAAACCAGCCTATTGTGTTATAGAAATTTATGGATGTAATATTGAAATCAGAATAACCGGGCAAATCTATCTGCTGTGTCCAGTTTACACCACCATCAGTAGTTTGATAAACAACATCTTCTGCAGAGGCCCAACCATTATTAGAATCTGTAAAGTGAACTGTTTTGAAAAATTCATCGTCAACCACGACTTGTGTCCAGGAAGTTCCTCCATTTGTTGTTTGGTATAGAGATTTGTAGCCAGCTGCCAACCAGCCGTTATTTGCATCTAAAAATTGAATATCATAAATATAATTATAATCTTCACCTGTGACATCAACTGGAGTCCAGGTATCACCACCATCAACTGTAAATGCACAATATCGATCTCCACTGATCCAACCAGTATTAGCATCTATAAAAAATATTGAGAACAATTCTTCGTCAATCCCGGAATTCTGAGCTGTCCAGGTTTCACCACCATCAGTGGTTTTACTAATTGCGCCATCTGACCCCCATCCTCCATTACCAATAATCCAACCTGTATTAACGTCAGTAAAAAAGACACCGTTGAGATCATCATTAATATTTGAAGTTAGTGCTGTCCAGTGTTCACCGCTATCTACAGTTTTTAATACTACTCCCGGTTCACCATATTCAAGGTTATCGCCAACAATATATCCGGTTGTTGGTGTTGGAAAATGTAAACCAGTAAGGAAAACATTTGTGCCGCTGGGAATTGAATTCCAGGTAACACCCGCATCATTGGTTTTGAGAATTATTCCCCCACTACCAATACATATTACATTATTCGCATCCAAAGGAACTATATCAGTGATATCATTTGCTGTTGGATAGGGATTCTGTAAAAACCAACCAGATGGTTCATCAATAGGTTCAATGACGTTGATATAATCGGTCTTAGTCTCAGTTACTTCGTCTGTTCCGTCTGAAACTGTGAGAGATACAGTATATTGACCAAGATCATTATAAGTATGACCCGGATTTTGATCACTACTATTGTTCCC
>JAOZSR010000054.1 GCA_029939575.1 Fidelibacterota bacterium | reverse complement strand
AAATTAATGTTCAAACTAAAAACTTTTTACAATACTAGTTTCTAATAAAGGAGATTTTATGGATTTATCCAAAATTTTATCAGAAAATTGTATTCAAATTGGTGGTAACTTTTCAAATAAAATCGATGTCCTCAAATATTTGGCTAAACTTGCAAAAAAAAATACAGTTCTTGACAAAATCAGTGAAGAAGATGTTTTTCAGGGTTTTTTAGAAAGAGAAAAACTCGGTACAACCGGATTTGAAAAAGGTATTGCAATTCCCCATTGTGCTTTTGATGGAATATCAGATTTTATTGTAGGAATGTTAATATTGCCCGAAGGAGTTAATTTTGAATCTATAGATAAAAAGAAGACTAAACTTTTTATCTTTATAATTTTACCTAAATCCAAAAGAAATCTTCATATTCAACTCCTGTCAAAAATTTCCAATGTTCTTAGAATTGAAAGCAATGTTCGGGAAGTTTTAGCAATAAAAGATGCCGGGGCTGCCAGAGAATATTTATTAACCCAAACTTTTGTTGATGAGAAAAAAGAGGGTAAAAAAGATTACAATCTATTTCATGTTATTGTGCAGGATGAAGATAAATTTGATGATGTTTTGAATGTTTTTATGGAAATAAAAGATGCAGCTGTATCAGTTATTGAATCTAATAATGGAAGTTCCTATCTCAATTCTCTCCCACTTTTTTCCAGTTTATGGAATAATGAAGAGAAAGGATTTAACCGCATTGTTGTAGCTGTGATTAAAAAATCTTTATCTAATGAGGCGATCAGGAAAATAAATATATTAATAGACGCAAGACAAAATAATCCCGGTATAATGATGTTTGTGCAGGAAGTTTTTTATACAAATGGCTCTCTAAATCTTTAAGGGAAAATAGATATGGAATACATTCATTTACCGGTCTTACTTTTAATCGGTCTGACAGTTGTCATTGGGTTTTATATGGGCAAAAACATGAAATATATCAAACTGCCCTCAATTATTGGTTATATGATTTTTGGAGTAGTTATTGGGCCATCTTTGTTAAATCTGTTTACTGAGGGTCTAATAGAGGAACTCTCTTTTATTACCGAACTTGCTCTGGGTTTTGTAGCACTTACTATTGGTATTGAGTTAAAATTATCATCATTACGAAAACTGGGTAAAGGAATAATATATGTGATTCTAATTGAATCCTTTGGGGCATTTATAATTGTCTTTTCCGGAGTTTATTTACTGACTCATAGTATACCTATGGCTTTGATCTTTGGCGCTATTGCACCTGCCAGTGCACCAGCTGGAACTGTTGCGGTTATTCATGAATATAAAGCAAAGGGGCCATTAACAAAAGCATTGTATGCGGTAGTAGGCTTTGATGATGGGCTGGGCATTATAATTTTTGGATTTGCTGCAGCTTTTGCCAGAAGTTTATTATTACAACAAACTTCAGCAGAAACTGCAAATATCTGGCTTTCTATGCTAATTCCAATAAAAGAAGTTTTACTTAGCCTGGTTATTGGAGGATTATTAGCGACAATTTTTTCATTGTTATCCAGAAGATTAAAACATGCTAATGATGTTTTCATTTTAATTTTTGGATTTATCATTATTTCTATTGGATTGTGTGAAGCTTTTCACTTATCTCTGATTTTAACAAATATGATAATCGGTATGCTTATTATTAATACTCAACCTCATTCTTTAGTACAAAAATTACACGACAGGTTACCAATTTTCATGCCTCTTCTGTTTATCCTGTTTTTTACTTTGGCAGGTGCTAATCTACACCTGAGCAAATTACCCAGTCTTGGTTTGTTAGGAATAGTTTATGTTGTTGCCAGGACTACCGGACTGGTTGGAGGATCATATCTTGGATCTATACTTGGCAAGACAAAAGATGTTATTAGGAAATATCTTGGTTATGGTATTTTATCTCAGGCCGGTGTTGCTATTGGATTAGCTTTAATAGTTAAACATGAATTTAGTGGACTTGGCAAGGTTGTAGAAACTGTAAATAATGTCAACATTACAACAGGTGATAAAATTGGTGCCATGGTTATTACTACAGTTACTGCAACATGTATATTTTTTGAAATAATCGGACCGGTTTTAACCAAAATTGTATTGGAAAAAGCCGGTGAAACTAATCAAAAATAATTTTTTTGATTAGTTTCAAGCTTCTTTGTGATTATTGCGATTTGTAAAAATAATATTTTTTGTTTTTTGCTGTATTCGTTGCTTAATATAGGTTAAAAAGATAATAAACCTAATTATTCAGCAATCCACCTCGCTTATAGATTTCCATTTGCACTTGAGAAAAAGGAGTCACATTTCCTTCTTTTTTGGTTTCGAGATTTTGAATAGTACCCTGTTCAAGGTTAACAATAACTTTATCACCGCTTTTGATGTCTAATTTTTGGATCAAATCAGAATCATAAGTCAGGATAGGCATGGCTGCATTAATTGCATTTCTCTCATAAATAGCACCAAAGGATTCTGCCAGGATCAGGGGAATGCCGAGAGATTTGAAACAATCTACAGCCTGTTGGCGAGAACTACCGGCACCAAAGTTTTTCCCTGTTATAATGATATCTCCAGGCTCTACTTTTTTGGCAAAATCTTCATATCCTTCAAGATTATCAAATGCATATTGTCCCATTTCCTTTATATCAGTAATTGTTAAATATCGATTGTGAAAAATCATATCGGTATCAATGTCATTTTGCTCTATCAGCCAGACTTTACCAACAAATTTCACAGGTGTAGATTGAGGAACAGATTTTTCTTTTTGGCTTCCTAATATGAGACCCTTTGCGCTGAATTCTACAGGTTGAGCCGGGATTTCATCAGGAGTAGTTATAAAGCCAGCAACCGCTGAAGCTGCAATTACAGCAGGTGAGGTAAGGAAGACACTTCCTTTGCCCTGTTTGCCGGCAAAGTTTCGGTTGCCGGAGCTGACAGTTACTTCACCGGGACCGTTTTGGCCAACCTGTCCGGCTGCACATCCGGCGCAACCGGCGTTGGAAACCAATGCTCCGGCCTGCTTAAAGATCTTTATCAAACCTTCATCAAGAGCCTGTTGCCAGATTTCATCAGTAGCGGGGACGATTTTCATCACAACTCCCGGAGCAATTTTTTTATCCTTCATTATTTCAGCTGCAATACGTAAATCAGAAATTCGTCCGTTTGTGCAACTTCCTAAAAAGGCAGAATCAATTTTTTCCCCTTTTACTTCTGAAATATTAACATCATCATGAGGATGCCCCGGCATTGCTACCATTGGTGTGAATTCTGAAATATCTACATCCAACAGTTGATCATATTCTGCATTCGGATCAGCAGAAATTGAGTCTATGGTTTTTCCTGACAAAGATTCAAGTTCGTTAATTATTTTTTCAGTTGGGGTAATTAATATTATTATTGCGCCCATTTCAGTAGCCATAGATGAAATTGTGATTCGTTCATCAAGTGTCAATTCATCAACTGCTTCGCCATATAATTCAACAGAATAGCCAAGTAATTTATTGGCACCAAAATTATCGAGTAAGTTCAGTACAATATCTTTGGCAGAAACATTTTTTGGACGCTTTCCCTTTAAAGTAAGTTTAACTGATTTTGGTACTTTAAACCAGGATTTTCCATTAGCCCAGACTGCTGCAATATCCTGATCTCCCATGCCTTGTCCAAAAGCACCAATAGAGCCCATGATATTAGCATGAGAATCTGTAGAAACAAATGTTCCGCCCGGTAGGATCAGGCCATTATCAATTGCAAGGTGAGTTCCGATGCCTCCATTGATATCATAAATCTTGAGATTATTTTCACGAGCGTATTGACGACAAAAATGTTGATTGGCTGCATATTTTTGATCCGATCCACCGGGATTGCAATCAAAAGTAAAAAATGTTTTGGATGTATCGTCAACCTGCAGACCATTTTCAATCAGGTTCTTAACAACATTGGCGCCACCAAAATCCCGTGCAACCCGTGCATCAATACTCACATCAATTATATCTCCGGGCTTTACTTTTTTTTGGGTGCTGTGATTAACAAGAATTTTTTCTATTAAATTCATATTTTTAACCTCTCTTTAAAGGGTAAAAAAGTCATAAAGTCAACATGGTGAACCAGATAGGCCTCTGTACTGCGTTTAACCATATTTCCCTCACCTGCATGGGCGGCGATAATATGGCTGACAGAAGCAGGTACACCGCATTGCTCAGCCAAAGATACACCGGAAAAGGGATGTCTTAAATATTTTCCATAATTTCCCTGGACTGCCTTACCATTTTCATCTAGAACATATTCCAGTAATTTTCCCACATCGGCCAAAATCGCACCAGCAATCAGTACATCCATATCAACAGGTAATTCTCCGTGATACATTGCATTGATTTTTTCTCCTGCATCACGTACAATGTGGACTACCGAACGTTTATGATCCATAAAAGTTACTTTTAAGTCAGGACCACAGAGTAATGTAAAAGGAATTCTTTTTAAATCTTTGGCTGATAAGACACTTTTCTCCAGGGCAATTTCCCAGGTTTTAGCGGTTTTCTCACGTAAATCCTGATCCTGAATCCAATTAAGTTCAGGCCATAATTCTAATACATTTTTATTCATAATAAATAGCTCCGGATTACGTGGTTAATTTTCTAATTTCGCAATAATAGCATCTGTCATTTGGATCGTTGAAGCTGCACCTTTTTGGACTACATCTTCGCGTCCGGTCATTTTCATCATATCATAGGTGCGAACTTTTCCTTCACTGATAATAGTAGCAACGGCTTTGCGGATTTTTTTAGCAATAAAGTTTTCGTCAATAAAATCAAGCATCATACAGGCTGATTCGATCATGGCTATCGGATTTACAATTGATACCTGATAATCAGCATATTTAGGTGCCGATCCGTGAGTAGGTTCAAAAACTCCAATTCCGGTTTTTGGATTAAATTGAGCTGAACATGCAAAACCCAAACCGCCAATTAAGCCTGCAAATCCATCGGAAACAATATCTCCGAACATATTTCCAGCGACTATCACGCCGTAATTTTCAGGATTTTTTGTTAGCCACATCATTTGAGCATCGATATTTGTATTCCAGATTGCTATTTGGGGGAAATCTTTTTTCTGGATTTCCAGGGCCATTTTATACATCATACCGGAAGTTTCCCGGATTACATTTGGTTTTTCACATACTGTTACTGATTTATATCCATATTTTTTAGCATGTTCAAAAGCCGCTCTAAGAATTCGTTCTGTGGCTTTTTTGGTGAAAATCCTGGTGGAAACAGAAAGTTCTTCTTTGGGAGTGTTACCAAAATTTTTCTTGAATTTAGGATGTGTCATCAAAGATTCATAAACCTGGGCAGGGGGATCGCTCCATTCAACTCCACCATAAAGACCTTCAGTATTTTGACGAAAAATAATAACATCTACTTCTGGTTCTTCAATTGTATCATTTGGTCCACGTCGAATAAAATTTAATGGATTTCCTTTATATGAATGACATGGACGCATACATATATCCAGACCAAAATGCTGACGCAGTCCAACAATCGGACTTGAGTAAACCAGCCCCTTTCCCTGTAACTCAGGGCTAAGTTCTTCCGTAGCCGCGTCTTTTGGTTTCGAGGTAATCGCACCAAAGAGTGCTATTTTATGTTTCTCGATTAAATCCAGAGTCCGTTGGGGTAACGGATTACCTTCATTACGCCAAAACTCCCATCCAATATCTGCATGAACATAATCTGCTTCAAAACCTGCAGCTGTTAATACGCGAATAGTTTGCTCTAGTACATTTTTTCCAATACCATCACCTGGCATAGTTACAATAGTGTGTTTTGACATAATTGCTCCTTTAAAGTTAATTTTAAATTTCCTGTAATTTTGTTAAAATCTCAGATATTCATTTTTTCAATTTTTAAAAACTCTAATAAACTTTTTTTTAATATAGCATTTTAAACGCTTATAGAATATAGAAGTTTCAGGTAATAATTTTTAAATTGCTTACTCCGCCAGATATTTTTTTTACCTGTATTTGGCAGTTTATTCTTTCTTTAAGAGCCTCAACATGAGAAATAATTCCAATAGTCTTTCCGCTACTATGGAATGAAGCCAAAGCAGATAGGGCGGTTTCGAGTGTATCTTCATCCAAAGTTCCAAATCCTTCATCCAGAAAGAATGAATCAATAGATACATTATAACTTACCAAATCTGAAAGTGCCAGCGCTAATGCCAAACTTATTAAAAAACTTTCACCACCGGATAATGTTTCTGTAGACCGGATTACATTTGCCTGATATGTGTCTACAATTTGTATTCCAAGTTGTTCACTACTCTTAATTTTATCGGTTCGCTTCAGAAAATAGCGATCATTTAAATTTAATAAGTGGTTATTTGCCAGTTCAATTAAATTTTGCAGAGTTAAGCCCTGTGCGAATTTTCGAAATTTACTTCCATCTGACTGGCCTATTAAATCACAAATTTTACTCCATTTAGAGTATTCCAGGTTTTGCTTTTGAGTGGCATCTAACAATTCTTTTTGTTTTATTTCCCCTTCGGCCTGGCGTTTTATTTCGCTTTCTTTTTCACCGATACGAGAACTTTTGATTTTTATTTCGGATTGTAAC
The DNA here is from genome assembly GCA_029939575.1 of Fidelibacterota bacterium. Classification (GTDB taxonomy): domain Bacteria; phylum Fidelibacterota; class UBA2242; order UBA2242; family JAOZSR01; genus JAOZSR01. Next base: position 17,289 of record JAOZSR010000054.1, on the reverse strand, counting down.
TTGTCTTTATCAGATTTTAGAGATTCAATATCAATATCTGTCAGATTTTGTTTTCGGGCTTTTTCCAAATCCTCTGTAACACTCTCCAATTGTGTTTGATTTTGAATTTTCCTTGTGTTTAGATCTTTTCTTATATTTTGTAACTTAAGAAGGTTATCCTCATTTAACAGAGACGCTTTAAACTCTTCAATATTTTCAAAGTTTTTAGATGTCAGAGCGTCGTGGAAATACGAAAATTGTTCTGTTTTACATTGATTTTGTTCTTTCTGTGATTGATTCAGATCTAACAGGCGGGTTTGGATGGACTCAAGTTTTTTATCTAGTTCAATGATCTCATCCTTCAAAGTTTGTAAATCCTGTTCTTTAGTTTTTTTGTTATTATCTAATTCATTTTTGTAAATCTCAGTATTTTTATCATCTAACAATTCTTTTCGTTGCTGTTGTAATTTTTTTAGAATTTTTATTGAATTTGAGAAGTTAGACTTAATTTTTTTGCAATTATTAGATAGAGATTCAATTTCTGTTCTTTGTTGAACCTGGATTTTATCAAAATCGGTTTGTCTGGATTTATAGGTTTCAATATTTTCAATGGCTTTTAAATAGTTGTCTAATTTTTCCTGTAATTTTTCAATAATTTTTGATTCACTCCCTGTTTTGAAAGATAAATCGTATTCTGCAATTTCAGATTGTAATTCTGTTTTTAAATTGTTAAGAATTTTGTCACTTTCCTGGAGATTTAGATTTAATTCTTTTTTAATTTTTAGGGAATTATTGATTTTCGATTGTAAGTTCTGAAATTTAAGTTCCTTCTGATTTTTAGTATTTTCTTTTTTTCGGATATTTTCTTGAATTTTTTCAAGATTGGAGGAAATTTTTTTTGTTTTGGCTATTTTATTGGAAATATCTGTTATCAAATTTCGGATTTTAGATTGTTCCGATATCAATGATTCTATTTGATCATTTTGAAATTTGGGGTAATAATCTTTGGTTATATTTTCCCATTTTTCAAGGGCGATATTTTTATCCTTGATAAATCTTTCATGATTTTCTGTAAAATTATTTTCGTCAGATTTTAGCCTTGCGATTTCTTCTTTCAAATTAGCTTTTGATTCACGAATTTCTTCAATTAGGATTTTTTGCTGATTATATATTTTTTGTGTTTCTGATAAATTGGGAAGTTCTTCATCCTTAGCCCATGGATGATTTAATGATCCGCAAAGCGGACATTCCTGTTTTGGTTTTAATCTTTTCCTATCGTCGGCAAATTTTATAATTTGTTGCTCAGTATTTAATTTCTCTTCTAATTGTAAAAATAATTGATTGGCTTTATCCAATTCCAGTGAGCCACTATCGATTTTTTTTGAGGTTTTCTCAAACATTTTTTTTGTTTTATTTAAGTTTTCCTGTTCCTTGTCAATGTTTGTATCGATCTTTTTGATTCTATCTGATAAATCGACTAATTGCTTTAAAATGTCTAATTTTTCTTTTAAATGTTTATTTGTCTCCTCAAATTCTTCGATATTTTTCCTACCTAAAATTACTTTTTTCTGTTCAAGAGATTCAACTTTCTGTAATTCCAGGCTTGCTAAATTTGCTTCTAATTCATCTTTTGATATTTGGACTAATTTAATCGCTCCTTTGCTACTTTGTATTTCCTGCTTCGTTTGTTCGATTTTTTGAATTATGCCTTTTTGATTTTCAATAATAGAAAAGTATTCAGAAATTTTTCTTTTGATGAGCAAAAAAGTTTTTCTCAGTTTTTCATCATTTTGATGTTCATCAAGATATTTTTGCAATTCTTTAATTTTATTTTCAGTTTCAGACTGTTTTTGTTCTGTTGCTTTTTTGGATGTTAATAATTTTTTAATTTTTTTGTTAATCCCTGTTACTTCATCTTCATATTCTTTTGATCTACTATTTTCTGAAGAAATTTTTTCATCCAGTATTCTTGTTTTTTCAATTTTTTTTATTTCTACGGTAAATCTTTCAAGAAATTTGTTGAAATTATTTTTTTTATTAGAATAAGAATTTTGAATTGATTTCAAATTTAATTGAGAACTTTTTCTTTGTTCTTCTGTTAATAATATATTTTTATTTATGTCATCTAAATTTTTACATAGAGTATTATAATTATCAAAGACACTTCTGATTTTCTCAGCTTTTTCACCCTTTTCAAGTTTTATCAGGTTAGGTTTTTGTAATTTTTCATCCTGTGTAAGTTTTTCAATTCTTAGGGAAACCTCTTTTTTACTTTTTTCCAGTTCTAATATTTTTTCTGTCCACTGAATCTTTTTAAGAATTTCGGAATAGGTGTCTTCGACTATTTTTCGTTCAGAAGTTAATTCTTCAACATGGGTTTTTATTTCTGCCAATTTTTCGACTGTTAACAGGTCTAAGTCATTTATCCTGTTTTCTAATTTTTGCAGTTCTTCTTTTTCATGTTTTTCCCGTAGAAAGACTCTTTCTGAAATCCGGGCATAAATTTCTGTTCCGGTCATTTTCTCAAGTAGTTCGGCACGTTCAGTATCTTTGGATTTCAGGAAAGCATCAAATCCACCCTGGGCTAACATAATCGAACGTGTAAAACGATTAAAATCAAGGCTTGTAATCTCTTCTACTTTTTTTGGAACTTTGCTAATACTGGTTTCGATTATTTTATTTGAATCAATAAAACCTATTTCCATGTGAGGTTGTTGAAAAGCACCATCCGGGTTTTGTCTGGATCTGTGTTGCGACCATTTGCTGCGATATTTTTGATCGTTAATTTCAAATTCTACTTCAGCATAACATTCTCCGGTATGCCTTGTCATTAATTCATTGATGTTATTTAAACGTGGAGTTTTGGCATAAAGCGCGGCACAAATCACATCTAGAATTGTCGTCTTTCCTGATCCGGTAGGTCCGGTAATTGCAAAAATTGTATTATCCGCAAAAGATTTTTGGAAATCAACTTCATGTTTTCCTTTGAGAGAATTAATATTTAATAATCTGATTTTGAGTATTTTCATAATTCTTAAGTTCTGTCTTCAGCGTCAATTTCTGATATTATTTCTCGAAATCCGTTTTTATACAATTCAGCTTCTTCTTTGTCAATATCTTCCAACTCAAGCCGCTTTTCAAAGACTTCCATTGGACTTAATTGCTTTAATGTTTTTGATATCTGCTCATTTTGTTGTAACTGGCTTTTTTCTTTTTCATTCTTAACAGCCAGAACTTCAATATTTAGATCTGTTGCAATATCAATTATTTTTTTATGGATATATTCCCCTTGTTTTCCGCTTTTTATGCAGACTTCAATCCAGATTTTCAAATCTTCATCAGTTGCTATTTCCCTGATTTTATTTTCAACATCATCTACTGAAGATGAAATTCGCCTTAATTTTCTAAATTCGGGAATTTTTACAGCCTTAATATTAGGTTCGGAGTCAGATTCTGGAATTGTCACTTCATAGATAAATTTGTCCTGTCCCGCTTCACTGAAACTAAGTGGAATTGGAGAGCCGGAATATCTGATTTTGTTAGAATTACCAACCTTCTGAGCGCGGTGTAAATGTCCAAGTGCGATATAATCAAATTGTTTTGGAAAGAGAGATGAATCAATGTTGTTTAGGCTACCAATAAATATTTCCCTTTCAGAATCAGTTTTAATTGCTCCTTTTGTGAGTAAATGACCGGTTCCTATGATTGGAATATTACTTTTACCATTTAGAGTTTTGGATGCAAGTTTTGCAACATCCCGGTAGTGTTTTTTTATTCCTTTGATTAATGCTTTGGCCTTTTCTTCATAACTTTCACCAGGGATAGATTTTCTGACAACTCTGTCTTTCAGGAATGGAATTCCGCATATTATTCCAATGGGAAGTTTGTTCTTATCTTTAACCAGGACAATTTCTTCTTCAAGGTTATTGCCGTCAGCAATTACATTGACTTTTAGTAAACTAAGCAACTGTTTTGTAGAGGAGAGCGTTGCAATAGAATCATGATTTCCACCAATTATTACAACATGATTGCATTTTTGCAATGACAGTTTATATAGAAAATTAAAATAAAGCTTTAGAGCGTAATTTGGTGGAGTGCCGGTATCAAAAATATCACCTGCAACTATTAGGGCATCTACCGGATTATTTTTCAATTGTAATAAAAGCCATTCCAGGAAAAGAGTATGCTCTTTTTCACGGCTTCTACCCATAAAATTTTGTCCTAAATGCCAGTCTGATGTATGTAATATTTTCATAATTAAATATAGTTAGTTATTCATAAAAACAGGATCAATATCAATGTCTGCTTTCCATCCGGGAAATTTTGATTGAATACTGTAATTAAAATAATTACTGCATTCGGATATTTCCTGTTTATTCAGATTGGTTGTATCTACAACTAAATCAAAAAGAATTAGTTGCTGGCTTTTGTGTCTTACCAGGCGTAAATCATGAAAGTCGTTTACATAGGTTTTTGTTTGAATTAATTCATTAAGAAATTTTTTGATTTTATCTACAAATTCGTTATTTGTATCGACCGGATCAATATGGATTGTGCAATGAGCACCCAATTCCTGTTTTAATTTTTTTTCAATTTTATCAGCTACATCATGGGCTATTACAATATTCATAGATTTATTAACTTCTATATGTAAACTGATAAAATGGATTAATCCGTAATGATGTATAATGATGTCATGAACATCGATTACCCGATCTTCATCCTTACATAGATTGCGAATTTGTTTGATTGTTTCCCGTGAAGGTGGGGTGCCAAGAATAGAATCTACTGAATCTCTGGCTATGGAATATCCCGCCCAGATAAGAATGATCCCAACTATAATTCCTCCTGCTCCATCCATAAACTGGAATCCAAGGTTTGACCCGGCAACAGCAAAGAGTACAAAAATGGATCCTAGTGCGTCAGTTAAATGATGAATCGCATCGGCTGCCACTGCTTGCGAGTTAATCTTTTTACCAATTTTTTTTGAATAATAACCTAATAATCCTTTAATAATAATTGTCAGGAAAATAAATAAATATACACTAAAACCAACTTGAATAATTTCAGGTTTGGCTAAGCGTGAAAACGAGATTTTAATAAATTCAATTCCCGCTAAAATTATTATTATTGACATTATTAGTGAAGAAATATATTCAGCTCTATGATGCCCGAACGGATGTTCTTTATCGGGAGGCTTATCCATTATTTTATAGCCAATTACCAGGATAATAGAGGTTATTATATCAGTTACCGAATGGATTGCGTCCGCAATTAGAGCAATAGAATTAATTAATAAGCCAAATATAAGTTTTGTCAAAAACAGGAGAAAATTAATAACAATACTGACCCAGCCAACCATTTGGCCAATGTGGGCTTTTTCTTCTATTTTAACATTATACTGCTTGTTAAAAATAATATTGTATAGGCTATTTATTTTATTCATAATCCGGCTTGAGTGTGTTTAAAAAATGAATGTTAATATTTTTTTGTTTTTGGCTGCTGATAACTGGCAATAGTTACTGATTATAGGTTAACAGGTTTAAACTAAATTTTCCTATTTTCAGAGACTCATTTTTAAATGCATTACCATAATTATAACTTTATTTTTTTTCTCCGGATATTCTTTTAGGTTTTTATCCCAAGTTGTTTTTTTGTATAAGGAATTAAACCTCCGGCATCAAATATTCCTACTACTTCTTTTGGAAGAGGTGGAAAACTATAAACTCCGGCTTTACAACTAATTTTTCCTGATTCAGTGTCAATTTCTATTATTTCCCCGTTTTCAATCCCATCAACTGCATCCGATGCATTTAAAGCTGGCAACCCAAAATTGATACAATTGCGGAAGAAAATTCTGGCATAGGATTTAGAAATTATTGCTCCAACTCCGGCATAGACCAAACAGGAGACAGCTTGTTCACGTGAACTGCCGCAGCCAAAATTTTTGCCACCAATAATTATATCATTTTTCTGAACTTTTTCTGCAAAATCAGCATCAAGATCTTCCAATGCTACTTTGGCCATCTCTTTTGGATCTGTTAAGGTGTAAGTATATTTCCCGGGGAAAATGACATCTGTATTAACATCATCTCCATATTTCCAGACACGTCCTTTTATTTTCATATTTAACTCCAATTTTTGTTAAAAATTTGTGTAACAACAGAGATATTATCACCAGCCGATAGTGATGATTCGTAATTATTGTCAACTGGTAAAGAGTAATCCAATAGGCAACTATTCGAATCTTCGTATAGAAGGAAAAAAGAAATTCCGGTAGTTACGAATTGATTAGTTTGCATATTTATTTTTTCCAGTCAACTATTTTTCCGGCGATTGCGCATTCGGCGGCAGTTCTTGGACTAGCCAGAAAAACTTCTGAGTTTTTATTTCCAAGACGGCCTTTAAAATTTCTGTTGGAAGTTGCGACACAGACTTCATTATCGGCCAGAATTCCTTCATGATTTCCCATGCAGGGCCCACAGCCGGGATTCATAATTACAGCTCCGGCTTCCATAAGATTTTGGATAAAACCTTGTTTTAGAGCCTCCATATATATTGTATTCGAAGCCGGGAAAACCAACATTCTGACTCCCGGATGAATTTTTTTACCCTTGACCACATCTGATACAACCTGGAAATCTTCGATACGGCCATTTGTACATGAACCAAAGAAAACCTGATCGATTTTTGTGCCTGCTACTTCTGAAATTGGAGACACATTATCAACAGTATGAGGTTTTGCTACCATTGGTTCCAAATTTGAAACATCGAAGGTGTAGGTTTTTTCAAAAGTAGCGTCAGGATCGGATTCTATAATTTCATAGGGCCTGGATGTATGTTTTTTTAAATAATCAAGGGTTGCCTGGTTTGGAATCATATATCCGGCTTTTGCGCCAATTTCTACAGCCATATTTGCTAATACAAATCGGCTGGCCACAGACATGTTATCTATAGTTGGTCCGCAAAACTCAATAGCTTTGTAAAGTGCTCCGTCAGCCCGGATTTCACGGGCGATTTGTAACATAAGGTCTTTTGAACTTATGCCTTTCGGGAATTTTCCTTTTACATAAATTTTTATTGTTTCCGGCACTTTCAACCAAATTTTACCACGAGCCATAATAACTGCCATTTCACTTCTGCCAATTCCACAGGAAAATGCACCAAACGCACCATAAGATGTAGAATGGGAATCAGAACCAACAACAAGAGCGCCTGGGTAAATATGACCTTTTTCATGAATAACCTGGTGACATACTCCGTGTTGAATGTCATAGAAATTTTTAATGTTCTGTTTGGTGACAAATTCCCTGATGTCTTTATGATTTTGAGCAAATTTTGAATTTGCGGCAGGTGTGCAATGATCAAGGATGATAACATGTTTTTGTGGATCGAATACTTTATCAACCCCAATTTTGTAAAAACTTTTTGATATTGCGGCTGTGTTGTCATGAGACATAGCTACATCTGGTTCAACCTCGACAATTTCACCGGCCACAACGTCTTTGTTAACCTTTTTACCAAGGATTTTTTCAGATAATGTTTTTCCCATATTTGCCTCCATTTATTTGTTTATTTTATTTGTTTGCATTTTTGATCTTATTGAACCATGTCAATTGAGACGGTAAATAAGAAGTAGATCTCTATGATTTTCAAATTTAATCAATAATTAAAAATATAGGCTATATATTTCATAAAAAAACTAACAAAAATCTAATTATTACAAAGATTAGAAAAAACAATGTCTTTTATCATTTTGAATTTAGATAGGGAAAAATTAACTTTCAAATATTTTTTTTGCGAGTTTCTTAAATAATTTTAGTTTCCTCTTTTTGCTTTGATTGTATAAATAATTAATTTTAATTAAGTTGAATAATTTTTGTTAAAAATTTGGTTTTTTGAAATTAAAATTTTCTAAAATCTAAATTTTTTTGTAATTTTTATTAATAAATTAAACAGGAGGCCAAAATGGAAAAAATAGGCAGTGCCGGTAATAAAGGAAAAGCAATCCGTTCAGATTGTTTTGTGACCATTGAATTGACAGATAAAGATGGAATAATAATAGAATTAAATAGTAAAGTAAAATCCCTGTTTGGGAAATCAATTATTGAACTTTGTAAAGATGAAATAAAATATTTTGGAATAAAAAATGCTAAGGTGCAAATAGAAGACAGTGGAGCTCTTCCATTTGTTATTGCTGCCAGAATTGAAGCCGCAATAAAAAAATGTGTTAATACTGGGAAAAATTATTTGCAGGAAATGATTCCTGAAAACGCCTATCACACAGAAAAGGATAGATATCGTCGTTCCAGACTGTATCTCCCGGGAAATACACCAAAATTAATGATTAACGGAGGGCTTCATAGTGCCGATGGTATTATTTTGGACCTGGAAGATTCTGTTGCGCCTGATAAAAAGTTTGAGGCTCGGTTTTTGGTACGAAACGCTTTGAGACAAAATAATTTTTACGGAGCTGAGAGAATGGTTCGAATCAACCAGGTTCCACAGGGACTTGATGATCTCGAGTATATTGTTCCTCATAATGTTAACCTGATTCTAATTCCAAAATGTGAATCTGCAGATCAGATACAACAGGTTGAATTGAAAATAACCGAATTGTCTAAAAAATATGATGTTGAGCATCCTGTATATTTGATGCCAATTATTGAAAGTGCCTTAGGTACAATCAAAGCTTATGAAATTGCAACAGCCAGTGAAAATGTTGTGGCTCTGGCAATAGGATTGGAAGATTATACAGCAGACCTCGGGTGTCAGCGAACAAATGAAGGGCGAGAAACTTTTTTTGCCAGGTCAATGCTGGTTAATGCAGCCAAAGCAGCTAAAATTCAGGCGATTGATTCTGTGTTTTCTGATGTTTCCGATATGGATGCTTTGAAAAAATTTGTGTTAGAATCGAAATCACAGGGCTTTGATGGTATGGGTTGTATTCATCCACGTCAGATTAAAGTGATTTTGGAAAATTATTTACCAACTGATGCTGAAATTGCAAAGGCTAAAAAAATTGTAAATGCCTTTATTCAAGCAGAAGAAAAAGGACTGGGAGTTGTTGCTGTTGGTTCAAAAATGATTGATCCACCAGTAGTGAAACGGGCTCAAAGAACTATTAAAGTAGCTGTTGAAGAGGGCAAACTTACAAAAAACTGGAGGGATGATTATGTCTGTTAAATTAGTAAAAAATAGTATTGGCAGAATGGTTCCAACTGAAATAAACGGGAAAAAATCAGTTCCATTTCAAGGTGTTGGAAAATATCACCCTGATTATAGAAAATTTGCTCCAAAAGTCGCCACATGTGCGGATTTTCCTGACGATGGAAATAAATTAGTTGATGATTTAAAAACGGCTTTAATTAAAGCCGGTCTGAAAGATGGCATGACGATTTCAACACATCATCATTTCAGAAATGGTGATCTTGTTGCTAATCAAATATTCAAAATCGCATCGGATTTGGGAATAAAAGATTTGGTCTGGTATCCTTCAGCCTCTTTTCCATGTCATGAACCGATACTTGAATATTTAGAAAATGGTACAATTAATCATATTGAAGGCAGTATGAATGGCGTGCTTGGCAGATTTGTTTCCGAAGGGAATATGAAAGGAACCGGAGTTTTGCGTTCTCATGGAGGAAGATACCAGGCTGTTCAGGATGGTGATGTGCAAATTGATATTGCTGTTTTGGCTGCACCTATTGCTGATCCTTTTGGAAATGCAAATGGGGTAAAAGGTCCATCTGCATGTGGATTGTTGGGCTTTGCCCTGGCTGATTCACAATATGCTGACAAAGTTATCATAGTTACCGACCATTTAATTGATTTTCCATGCATTCCATGGCAGATCCATGGTAATTATGTTGATTATGTTGTAAAAGTGGATAAAGTTGGGATTCCTGAAAAAATAATATCCGGTACAACCAGGATTACCAAAAGTCCTGACAGGCTGTTAATGGCGGAAATGACAGCAAAATTATGCCAGGAGGCCGGATTAATTAAAGATGGTTTTTCTTTCCAGGCTGGAGCAGGTGGTACCTCACTGGCTATCGCTGATTTTTTCGCTAAAATAATGCGTAAAGAAAATATTAAAGCTAAATTTGCCAGGGGTGGAAGTAATAAATATCTTGTTCAGATGCTTGAAGATGGTTTGGTAGAATATATTCTTGACGGACAAACTTTTGATTTGGACGGCGTACGCTCAATGCGGGATAATCCAAATCATGTTGATACCAGTCCATTTACAAGTTACAATTATCATGGTAAGGGTAATTTTGCTTCCTTTATTGATATTGTGATTCTTGGAGCGACTGAAGTTGATGTAAATTTTAATGCAAACGTCAATACCCATTCTGATGGATATTTATTACATGGTATTGGCGGATGGCAAAATTGTCTTTTTGGAAGAAATGTAATTTTACCAATCCCATTATTTCGTGACAGAATACCGGTTATCAGGGATGAAGTCACTACAGTAACCGGTCCTGGTGAACTTATTGATATAATTGTAACTGAGCGTGGGATTGCAATTAATCCATTGCGCAAGGATCTGTTAGAAAAATTAAAAGATTCAAACCTCCCGATCAAAACAATTGAAGAGTTAAAAGAGGAGGCTGAAAAAATATGTGGAAAACCGGTTTTACCGGAATTTGGAGATGATATTGTTGCTGTTATAAAATGGGTTGACGGAACAATTATTGATTCAGTCCGCAAAGTTATTAAATAAATTTGAATCTTGAATGAAAACAGGGTAGGTGGTAATTTTAATTATCCTTTAGCAAAGGTTAAGTTATTATCGCCTATAAGAAATTAATATAAAATGGTATATTGAATGAAAAATCGAGTAGTATATTCAACAAATCCTGATTTTCAAAAAGAAAATGAAACTGATATTGAACAAAATACATTGACTCCAGCAGATCAAAATCTAAAAGTTATACGGGAAACAAAAGGCCGGAATGGAAAAACTGTAACTCTTATTACAGGTTTTGCAGGATCAAAGGCTGAACTTAACAAAATAGGGAAGCAATTAAAATCTCAATGTGGCACCGGGGGAGCAGTCAAAAATGGTGAGATAATTATTCAGGGTGACTTTTGTGATAAAGTCATCCAGGATTTAAAAGCCAGGGGATATAAAGTGAAAAGGTCAGGTGGTTGATTTGGAGGATATTGTATTTGGCAGAAATGCTGTAGAGAGTTTGCTGGAATCAAACAGGTCTGTAAATCAACTTTTATTATCAAATAATATTAAACGAAATCCAAAAACCGAGAAAATAATTTCTCTGGCGAAAAAAAAGGGTGTGAAGTTTAGTTTTGTTCATCAAAACAGGATTGAGCAAATTGCCGAAGATGGTGTACATCAGGGTGTACTGGCTTTTGTAACACCGATAAGATATGTGACAGTCGATGAAATTCTTGCAGAAGCAGATCGGAAAAACGAGCCACCATTTATTTTATTATTGGATTCTATTGAAGATCCCCATAACCTGGGTGCAATAATTCGGAGCGCTGTTGCTGCCGGAGTGCATGGGATAATTATTCCCAAGCATAATAGTGTGCCGGTAAATCAAACAGTTGCCAAGGTTTCAGCCGGAACAGTGGAACAGTGTAAGATTGCCAGAGTAAATAATTTAGTCAATGAAATGGGGAAATTGAAAAAAGCGGGACTGTGGTTTTTTGGTGCTGACCATACCGCTGAAAAAGATTATTTGGAAACTGATTTTTCCGGACCAATTGGAATTGTTATGGGAAGTGAAGGAAAAGGAATCAGGAGACTTGTACGTGAAAATTGTGATTTCCTGGTTAAAATTTCTATGCCCGGACCAGTAGAATCATTGAATGTTTCAGTTAGTACAGCGCTTTTGGTTTTCAAAGTTTTGGAAAAACGGCTTTCAAAATAGAAATAACCGAATCTCCATCAATAGTTGAATATTCAATCGTAAAAAATCATCTAAAAATAAAATTCTTGATGTCTCGCAATTTCAATTTAGTCACGGCAATTTTTAAGATTTAAACAACAGACAAAATTTTTAAATTTTTTTCAAAAAATACTATCTTTTTAGGCAAATTAATCAGTATATTCTTGCGAGTAACTTACGAGTTTGGGTAGTTGCATGGGTTAATCGTAGAAGATAACGGAGAGTATGGAAAGGATAGTATTTCATATCAGGCTAAAACAATATGAGATCCAGGTAGAGCGGGTTCTGGACGCAAGTCTGTCAACCCGGGCGATCGCGGTTATATCTTCCAATCAGCAGGATGGTACAATTGTATCATTGTCTAAGGAAGCAAAAGAAGAGGGTTTGTGGGCTGGCATGCGGGTTTCCCTGGCACGAAAAATGTCTCATCGGGTTAAGTTGATGCCTTTTAACGAAAGTTTATATTCCAGAATGCATCATTATATTTATGAAAATTTACAGAAATTTTCACCTGTAATAGAGCCGGCTGTTTTTGGACAATTTTATATGGATATGACCGGAATGGAGAGAATTTATAAGAATCCTGATCAGGCCGGCTACCAGGTATTTCTTGATCTCCGTAATAAGGTGAATTTGCAGAGCCAGGTTGGGATTAGTGAAAATAAGTTAGTTAGCAATATTTCTACAGCCGTTGTTCCGCAATCCATATACGAGGTAAACAGGGGAGGGGAAGCGAGTTTTCTGGCACCTTTAACTTCGCAGGTATTACCGGTTACCAGAGAAAAAGCCGTTACTAAAATCCTTCGTTTTCTTTTTTTGGAAAAGGTAAAAAATGTTCAGGCCATTGTTGGAAATTCACAATCCGGTAGTATTTTATTTGGAAAACATTATAAGCAGCTTGCAATGGAGGCTAATGGCAGAGATGATTCTGTTGTTAAAACACCACAGCTACGGGATCATATACTCAAGCAGACAATTTTGCGGGAAGATACAAATGATGACGAAATTTTGACCGCTGCTGTAGGTAAACAGGCTGAGCAGTTGGCTTATGAACTTCGTTGCCGTGATCTGGTAGCCGGAAAACTCAAACTTGAGATACATTATACTGATGGTTTTAAAAAAAATTATGCAGGTTCTGCACTTAAAAATGATAATGAAAGTGTAATCTCACAATGTGACGTTTTGTTCCGAAAAGCTAATTATCGTAGGAACAGGATCAGAGCGTTATTGATTGACGCTTCTGAATTTCGACCGGCATCTCACCAGTTAAATCTTTTTGAAGCACCAAAGCAAAACGATATATCCAAAACACTGGATAAAATTCGTAACAGGTTCGGATTTTCCTGTATAAAAACCGCTTCCCAAATGTTAATCCCGGAACTTCATGGCGATAAGCACAGTCGGCCGGTCCGGATAACTTCGGGAGGGAGATGACTTGTGCCTTGCTGTAGAATTATTTAAATAGTTTAAACAAAAAAGTATAAATATGTTTGTAAATCTTAATGTTCATTCTACTTATTCAAAAATGGCAGGCACTGCTTCGCCACAGGAATTAGTACATCAGACCAAAAGATATAACCAGTCTCATCTGGCCCTTACAGAAAAAAATGGGCTTTGGGGATTTATTCGCTTTGTGCAATATGCCAGAGATGAGAATATTCAGCCTATCGCCGGAGTCAATATAATTCTGTCTGAAGCGGAATTGGTTTTGCTGGCTGAAAATCAGAGTGGTTATGAAAATATATGCCGTATTATTTCAAAAATCCATAAAGATGAACATCTGGAGATCAATCAACTTTTCCGGGATAATCATAACGGGATTTTTATATTATCTCATCATGAAAAAGTATTGGAGCAGTTAAAAACTTTTGTTGATACTAACCATTTGTTTGTAGAGTTACGCTGCGGTATGACAGAGAGAAGTGCAGGGCGAATGGCGAAAAATCTCGGGTTAGAGATGGTGGCAACCGGAGATGTCTATTTTTTGCATCCTGCAGACCAACCTGTACATAAAACTTTGCGGGCTATTGATAAAAATGAAACTCTTTCGCGATTGACAAAATCTGATTTCAAGCCGTCAGACCGATTTTTTCGGTCGGAAAAACAGATGACAAGGCTTTTTCCGAACAGTCTTTCTGCAATTAATAATTCTCAGTATCTTGCTGATCGCTGCAAAACAGATTGGAATTATGTTAATACCATTTTCCCCGGCCTTTCTTTGAAAGCAACCCATAGTGCTAATCGGGAACTTAGATGCAGAGTCTATGAAGGTGCAGGTAAAAGATATCAGGAAATAACCGATACAGTCAGACAGCGAATCGAATATGAACTTTCTTTAATTATTCAGAAAGGATTTTCCACTTATTTTTTGATAGTCAGGGATATTGTTAGCCAGACAAAAGCCACAATCGGGCGTGGATCAGGAGCCGCTTCAATTGTCAGTTATTGTCTTTATATAACCCAGGTTGATCCGATAAAATATAATTTGGTTTTTGAGCGTTTTATCCATCCGGAGCGGGTAAATATGCCGGACATCGATGTGGATTTTCCCTGGGATGAGAGAGATGAGATTCTGGATTATATTTTTAATAAGTACGGATTAGAACGCTCGGCTATGGTTTCTAACCAGGTTTTTATGAAACCACGTTCTTCTATCAGGGAAGTTGGGAAAGTTTTTGGGCTTTCTAATGAGGAGATCAAAGCCATTACCAAGCGCATTGGATATATGAGTAGGCGAACAGACCTAAAGGAATGGGTTATGAAAGACAAGCGTTTTCAGAACCTTAACCTGGATCAAACACTTGAAAGAATTTTATTACTAAGTGAAAAGATAATCGGGGCATTTCAAATGTCATCGGTTCATCCCGGTGGAGTAATAATTGTTCCTGATGAAATTTCCAAATATGTACCGGTTTTACAAGCGCCGAAAGGAGTTCAGATTGTTGAATGGGAAAAAGATCAGGTAGAAGATGCGGGATTGCTGAAGATTGATATTCTTGGTAATCGTTCTCTGGCTGTTGTAAGAGATACTCTGAAGCAATTGAAATATTATCGTGGGATTGATTTGAATTATCATCAAATCCGGGGGATGGAAGATTTGGCGACCCAGGCCTTGATGAAGTCAGGCAAAACTATGGGTGTGTTTTATATTGAAAGTCCGGCTACAAGGCAGTTACTTACAAAAGCCGGTGTCGCTGATTTTGAACATGTAGTTATATACTCATCTATAATTCGTCCGGCGGCTAATCGTTATATTAATATAATGCTGGAGCGTATTCATGGTAAAGCCTGGAAACTTTTACACCCTGATCTAAAATGTTTGAATGAAAGCTACGGGATCATGGTTTATGAGGAACAGGTTTCTCTTGTAGCCAGAGTTATAGCCGGTTTTTCCTATGCAGAATCCGATTATTTGCGCAAGGTAATTTCCCGCTCCTCCCTGGCTCATATTGTACCATTATGGCGGGATAAATTTTTAAAAGGTGCTGAGGAAAGAGGGTATACCAAAAAATTAGCCATTACACTTTGGAAGATGATCCAATCTTTTTCCGGTTATTCTTTTTGCAAACCCCATTCGGCATCCTATGCCCGGCTGTCTTTTACCTGCGCTTTTTTGAAAGTTCATTATCCGGCAGAATTTTTGTCGGCAGTGATAAGTAATATGGGGGGATATTATTCAACTTATGCATATTTAAGTGAAGCTCGCAGGCAGGGAATAACGATATTGCAACCACATATTAATCTCAGTGAAAAATGTTATAAAGGTAAAGAAAACAAAATTCGGGTTGGGTATATGGCTATTGATAATTTGAAGAAAAAAGCTGTAGATGCAATTATCAATGAACGTAAAACAGGCCTTTTTAAGGATCTCCGGGATTTTCTGAGTCGAATGGATATTGATCTTTCTGATGCTATGCTTTTGACCAACGCAGGTTGTTTTGCCGAATTGGAATCGGGGAAAACACATAAAGAGATTGCTTTTGAAGTCGCGTCATTTTATCTGAGAAAAAACAAAAACCAGGTTCATGAGCCAATTACTGATATGATGGAAAAAACAATATTGTCAAAAGAAGAACATGTAAAACTTGAAACAGAAGCTTTTGGTTTTCCGCTTTCAGAGCATCCGCTTGCTCCTTATTTACCTTTTTTTAAAAATAAAATTAAAAAGGCCGTTGATATAGGAAAATATAAAGGAAAGGAAATAAATCTGTTGGGCGTTTATATTACCCGCAAAGTTGTGTCTACCAGGAAAAGAGAGCCTATGGAATTTGTGACCTTTGAAGATGAAACAGATATTTTTGAATGTGTAATGTTTCCTGCTATTTATGAAAAATATGGTGATTTGTTAAACTGGGAAACCCTTTTTGTGCTTCGTGGTAAAGTAGAGGAGGCCTGGGGAGTATATACAATTACAATTTCTAAATTGGGCAGCATACCAAGGGTTTTGGAAAAAATGAATAAAAATAAAGAGACAAAATCAGTAAATTATGTTAATGATAAAATAGGTCTGAACTATACAATATGAAAGAGTCAAATTATGTGTGGACGAAAAACACTAACTAAAGGAAAAATTCAGATATTGGAAGCCTTTTTGACTGATGAATGGGAAAGTGATTATACCTATGTGCCGAGTTATAATATTGCACCGACTAACATAGTACCGATTTTATTGCATGATAAAATTCGCAAGATAAAACCTATGCACTGGGGACTTATTCCTAATTGGGCAAAGGATAGAAAATTTGCTGCAAAAATGATAAATGCACGTAGGGAAACCTTGACAGAAAAACAGGTTTTTTCACAACTACTTTCCCGAAATCGATGTGTGGTGATTAGCGATGGATATTTTGAATGGAAAAAATCAGGCAAAAGTAAGCAGCCTTACTATATATATAGAAAGGATAATGGCTTTTTACCAATGGCCGGCTTATGGAGTAAATGGAATGATGAAAATAATCAGTCGATTTTTACATATACTATTATTACAACAGAGCCAACCAAGGAGTTAAATCAAATTCATAACCGGATGCCCGTAATTTTAAAAGAAGATGATATAGATACCTGGTTAAAATGTAAAGAGTACAAGCCGGAAAAAGCTTTAAAAAAACTACATTCTTTTCCTGATCTGAATTTTTATCCTGTTTCAAAGTTTGTCAATTCTATCAGAAATAATTCTGAAGAATGTATTAGGAAAATGGGACGTGTTTCTTTGGGATTTTAAATCAGTTTTTTTCTGAGATTCAAAGTAGAAGTGTTTATCCTCGATTATTTATTAAATAAGATGGAATTGTAAAAAGCTCAGAAGCTGTCTTTCCGTCGAAAGCCGGACACAGTCTGAGGCAGCGTAGCAACGAAGAATCTCGTCGATAATTGTAGGAGATTCTTT
>JAOZSR010000133.1 GCA_029939575.1 Fidelibacterota bacterium | reverse complement strand
ACTATGTCCGGCTTTCGACGGAAAGACATCTTCGAACCTTTTTACGACTCCATCATAAATTAGTTTACCTTAAATAAAAACCCAAAAGCAAATATTGTTTTATTATAATATTGTCCAAGTATAATTGATTCATTTTGCATTAATGCAAATTTACCGGTTATAAATATTTTTTTTGTAACAGGATGTTCAATTCCCAAAAAAAATTGATTACAACTATTCCGTTCGGGGTCAGGCGAATCCGAGGAAACAATTGAAGCAGAATCAAAATCATAAGATTTATATCTTAAATTAAGAATGAGTTGTATTAAAGTTTTATTAAAATATTTTGTTACATAACTCTTCAAAAAATATGTCGAATTTGTATAATTTTCAATATTTGAAGTGCAGTTTGAATATACCAACTGAACGCCCGAAATAAAACGGTTTTTGTATTCACATCCAAACATAACAGATTGAATATTGTCTTTACGGCGAATATAAATATATTTTCTATCTGAAGACCAAATATACTGTTTATGCTGAAATTTGATCCCAGAATTATTTAAAGAAATATGAAAGGAAAATTTTCGATTTTTTCTATAAGAAAAAAGCAAGTTTTGGCCTAATCCACCTGAATTAAATTTATGATTATTTATGAATTTGTTTTGGTGTAGCAGAAGTCCGGCAGCCAGGTTTATTTTATTAAAATTATATCCTATATTTTCAGTAATTTTTGCATCATAATATCCTGATACTGAAGTGAGATAATTCTTTGTAAATAAAAGTCCACTGGAGTTAAGATAAACTTTTTTGCTGATTGGAATAAAATTTTTTACCTGTAAGGAATTATAAATTTTATTCTCAAAATTATAGTTTTTATGAATAGATAGGTTATTTGTATTATTGATTACAGTAGAGCAATGTTTATTTTTTTGAGCGAGTTTTAAAGTAGTCCATAATTGAATATTCTCATTTTTTTGGGGAAAATCTGTTTGTTCAAATATATTATTATCAATCACATATTCTGGTTTAAATGTGATTTTATTTGTAATAGCAAATAGCATGTTATTTATAAATATAGAGTATAATAACATCATTAAAAAAATTTTTATTTTATTAGCTATTCTCTTTTTCATAATTAGAATTGTTCTTAATTATTCAAGAATGATATGGCTTTAGTTAAATTAAATTCCAGCATCCAGCGTTTTTTTAGTCCATTCCAATTTGTCAATTTGGGAAATGAATCATTTGGATCATTCAGGTATAACGGCAGATTGATATTGAAGCCACCGATATTTAACCCAAGACCAACATCATATAAAAGTTTAATTTTATCAGATTTGTTATCAATTACATCGCCAATATCAAAAAATGCGAATATTGGCGTAAAAGAATATTTTGTTGAAAAAGAAAAACCACCTAATTTTCCTGCTAAGCCCTGAAATCCCTTTAATGTAACACCGGAATTAATGTACCAGTTATTCATAGGTGAACTCCAGGTTTCACCGGAACGGTCAAAAATATAGATATCATTAAAATCAGCATCGAGATCACCATTGGCATAATAATATTCCTGTTTTGGAATTTCCCTAGGCTGGCGGATAAAACTTCCTACAAAAAACCTAAAATTAATCTGCTGGACTTTACTTATTCGGTGGGAAAATTTAGTTTCAATAAAAATTTTATTTAACCAGTCTTCCGGAACTAAAGATTGTGTTATCATTGAATGTTTATATGAAATTTTTGCGGTAATATTATTGAGACTGTGCTTTTTCGAAAATTTATAAGAAATATGACTATTTTTATAAATTCCATAATCCCAATATTTTTTATCCATTTGATTATCTGGGAAGATGTTGACATACTGGAAGTCAAATTTAACAGAATGTGAATAATTACTCCAGTACGGCTTGTGCATTTTCAAAGTTGTTGCGATTTTGTATTTGACTTTATCACTGGTATGGTCTGTCCAGAAGCCATATTCAAAATCATTTTTTCGATTAAAATAAATTTTATTTTTATAATGAGCAAATCCCAGGAATTTTTTGCTTTTGAAGCCGTAGGCCCTTTTTAAAATAAATTCATGCTTTCCGGGTGGCAGATAAGCATTTAGCATTGCCACGCCAACCTGAAAACCATTTGTGTAGTCATAATAGGGGTAAGGCAGTAAGATGATTGGAATGTTATTTCTTTTGATATCAATTTCCCAGAAATTGAAAAATTGCATACGAAAAGTACTGCTACTATTATTGCTGAAATTTTTATCAATTGTTATTCTGTTAGGATCCAAAATAGCATATTTAGGTTTTTGTTTTGTTTTTAAACTGATTTCAAAATATTTTTGTCTTGGAAAAATTAGTGTATCCAGAATGCTTATATTTTTTTCATTAAACAGATGAAGAGGAACCGGAGTAAATAGTTTACCTGTGTTTTTAATTTTAATTAATGTAGAGAAATTTTGGTTGTCATTATTCGATTCCAGGTAATTAATTGAATAATCGAGTATTTTGTCAGATCCAATATAATCTTCAAAAAACCAATTGAGATTTTCGCCTAAGTTGTCTTCAAAAGATTGTTTTAAATCTTTTGGTTGAGGATGCTGAAATTTCCAGGTATCATAGAAATTATTCATAGATAGTAGAAAATCATCTTCCCCAAAATATTTTTCCAATAATAAAAATCCTTTAGCGGGCTTTGTATATGTATATACAAAATAATCCATATTTGAGTAATATTTTGTTAATAGATTGCTGGCTCTTGATCTCCCGTTGCCTATTTGATAAAATAAGAAAAGGTCAGAGATAGAATAATAATCTGTATCTAAAATATTATGAAATTTAATCCTGCTCTCTTCAGCATAATATTTCATCACCAGTTTCCGTTCTGCCCAACTATTCAGACCTTCATCCATCCAGGCTTCTTTACGCTCATTAAAGCCTAAAATACCATAAAACCAGTTATGTCCAACTTCATGAGCAATGGCAACATCTGTTCTAAAATCAGATCGATCGCTACTGACAATGGATAAGGCCGGATATTCCATTCCACCACCAGCATTGATTTTGCCATTAGCAACTGTAACAGATGAATATGGATATTTACCACAAATTTCACTATATAACTCAATAGAATTTTTTATAACATCGATTTTGTATTGCCACTTTTTCCAGTTTTCAGGAAGGATAAGCATCCACATAGTTACAGAATCGGCAGAATTTGGATAATAATAATATTTTTTTAAAACATGATAATCTTTATTCGCAACCCAGGCAAAATCATGGACATTATTAATTTTATAATGTAATGTTTTGTTATCATTGGAAGCTGAATAAAAATTTAGACGATGGTATGGTTTATTAGCAATTGAATCCAAAAAACAAATTTCAGACTCCGGAGATATCAATTCCCCGGTACAACCTACAATATATTCCTGTGGCAAAGTTATTCTTACGTCATAATTTCCAAATTCATAGTAGAATTCACCAATTTCCAGATAGGGATAGGGATGCCAGCCATTTTTATCATAAACTGGGATTTTTGGATACCATTGGGTTATTTCATAATGGTTTTTTATATGTCCAAATCTGGAGAAAATAAATGGAATTTTCACAGTCCATTTTAGGAAAATTTTCAACGAATCACCTGGTTTCAAAAAATTCTCTAATTCAATATAAGCCAGATCAATGGAATCTTTTGGAATTGTTAATGATACAGAAGAATTATTTAAAAAACATGAATCTATTTTAATAAATCCGCGCATATTTTCATCGCTATCATTAAACCTAAATTTATTTCTCTTTATCATCTCTTTTGCATAATGTGTATTATCATTTTTATAAGCATTAGGATATAAAAGAAGCCAGATTGTATCCAGCGTGTCAGGGGAATTATTAGTGTAAATTATTGATTGTTCAGCATATAAAAAATGATTTTTATCATCTAATTGTACTGAAATATCATAGTCAGCAAAATTTTGCCATTTTGATGCACATAGTAAGATGTTTAGAGTACTTAATAAAAATAGTATTTTATATTTTTTAATAATATTATATCCAATTTTAAAAGAATCTTTTTTTATAATACATTTTTAAATAATCGCCATAAAATAATTAAATAAATTCAGAAAACTAAGACTATTAAACGAAGTATTATATTTTTTACATTGATATAGAATAAAAAACCAAATTAGATGGATTCAAGATTATTTAATTATGTCAAATGAAATATTTTTATATATAGGAGATAGAAGTATAAAGAATAAAGAATAGTTTATGTTATAGTGTTATTTCTAATTCTTCAGTAGCCAGACCAATTTCTAATTTAGAATCAGGAAAATTCATTTTCAGATAATTTTTGGCTTTTTGAAAAATATCAACAATTTCACTATCGTTTCTATCCGGTTCATGATGGAAAAGCAGTAATTTTTTGATATTTGCTTCAATTGCCATATCAATTCCGACTAATGCTGAACTGTGTCCCCAATCTTCTTTGTGTATTGCTTCTTCAAATGTATATTGGGCATCAAAAATCATTAAATCCGAATTTTGCATATGGATCAGGTTTGTTTGAGCCTGTCTTGTATGTAAATTTTGGTATTCTGTATCAGTGCAATAAATAAATTTTTTGTTATCATGCTCTATTTTGTATCCAAAAGAACCACCAGGATGGTTTTGTGGAAAATTTGTTATTTTTACATCATTTATTTCTGTTATTGCTTCTCTTTTTAATGTAATAAATCTTTTTTTGGAACTGAATTTGTCGAGGGAAACCGGGAAAAATCTAAAATCCTGTTGCAACCGGATACGCTTTTCAAAATTTGGATGGGGACTATAAAAATTAATAGTATTTTTTGGGAAAAATAAGGGCTTGAAATAGGGGAGACCCATGATATGATCCCAATGTGTATGGCTCAGGAAAATATGAATTTCCATGCCTTTTTTATTTTGTAAATTTTTAACAATATGATTCCCCAGTTTTATTATTCCGGTACCCATATCAAAAATAAAAAGTTGATTCCCTACAGAAACTTCCACACACGAAGTATTACCACCAATTACCCCAAATTCACTAACAGGTAAAGAATTAAGATGCGTCTTTAATAAATTTTCATCATTTAATGAGTTTTTCGGCAAGTTTTTTATCAAGCGAAAAACTTTATCTTTAAATTGTTTATTTGTTATTGGTGTTGGTACAGAACCTCTAACACCCCATATTTTTACTAGCATAAATATTCTTTATTTCTATTCATATTTCGATTTACGATGCAATTTAAAATTCATAATCTTTATATTCAACATAATTTTATTTCTAATGTGATTTATTGCACATTTTATTATTTGGGTTATAGAACATAAACACTCTCATTTTTTTAGATTGAATAGAGTTTATAAATAATAAATTAAAAATAAAACTTTTTTTTATTAAATCATAAGAATATAAGATTTTCTTGCAGGCTTTTATCTATTTCAAGATAAACACCATGTTAGACCGTTAGTTTACTTGATTTTAGCGAATAAATCACAAATTATACAATTTTTTTGATGCTATTTAAATAGTATAATAGTATATCTGTATTTCACTTTTTTCTTATGGAATAAATGTAAAAACAGGTATTTGAATTTACAATTAGTTAAAAGATAAAGGGCATAAAAAGAATTTTTTAGAATAAAAGTTTGCCTTTTTGCATCCTAATTAATAAAGTAGTTTCCGGTTTTATATTTGTTAAAAAAAAGTTAATTTATTTTGATTATTTATGGAGGGATATTGCCAAAACGTGTAGATATTAAAAAAACTAAAGATGAGATCTCTGATATCGCAATGTCAGTTTTTATTGAAAAAGGCTATGATAAAACAAGATTAAAGGATATTTCACAACTTACAAATCAAAGCAGAACTTCATTGTATAAATATTTTAAAAATAAAGATGAAATTTTTATTTATTCCATGAATAAAATTCTGGATAATTTACGAGAAGATTTTTCACCAATTGTAAAGAATAAAAGATTGAGTGCAGTAAACAAAATCAAAGAAATAATCAAAATTGTTCTCAAAGATTATTGTAAACAAAAAAATATGTTATTAATGCTCTTTGATGTTATGATCAAAATCAGGATGCAAAAAAGAAAAATACTTCCGGATCTTGATGAAAGAACTCAACGGTTAATAACGATTTTCAAAGACATTCTTGAAGAGGGGATTAAGCAAGGTGAAATAAAAGAGATTGATATCAATGGCATGTCTTTTTTACTTTTTTCTTTTATCAGAGCCTATATTGTCCAAATAACAATATCTGATGATATTTCAATCAATCGGGCTACGGAATCTTTTTTTGTTTTAATTGATGGACTTCTTGCGAAATAAATAAAAGTTATTGGATTAAATGATCGAAAAATTATTCAATTTATAAACATGGAGAAAAGAAAATTATGAAATATTTAATTTCAATATTTTTATGGGTAATTAGCACAATATATTTTTCATTTCTACTTATATTTTTTATAATATGTAGTTATATATTTGATCCTGAAACCTATGATCCCTGGTTAAAAAAAATGCTTCGTTTTTTATTTAAAATTATGAGGATTAAAGTTGTAGTTGAGGGTGCAGAAAAATTAGATCAAAACAAAAATTATCTATTTATGGGCAATCATGTTAGTTTATTTGATGTCCCATTATTAGGTGGATTTGTTCCGTTTCTGGTTCGTGGTTTGGAGGCCGATCGTCAATTCAAATGGCCAATATATGGTTGGTTGGTTAGGAGAATTGGGAATATTCCAATTGCCAGGGAAAATATTTTTTCTTCTATCAAAAGCATCAGGCAAATTGGAAAAAAATTGGAAAAAGGAAAATCTATGATAATTATGCCTGAGGGACATAGGACATTGACCGGAGAAATAGGTACTTTCATGAAGTTACCCTTTTTTATTGCTAAACAGGCAAAAATTGAATTAGTTCCAATGGGACTTTCCGGGCTCTATTCTCTAAAGAAAAAAGGCTCGTGGCTAATCTCGCCAAACACAATTAAGTTAAAATTTGGAAAAGTTATTACAATTGAACAATTAGATGAAATGTCAACGGTACAACTTCGTGATTTTACAAAACAAAAAATTTCGGAATTGATTGAATATCCATAATTTTAAAATTATTATTTTATGCGACATTTTCTTTGAAATTTTAGTATATAAAGTATATATTTGGTTGCTTTTACACAATCGGGGTGTGGCGCAGTCCGGTAGCGCGCTTCGTTCGGGACGAAGAAGTCGGAGGTTCAAATCCTCTCACCCCGAC
>JAOZSR010000132.1 GCA_029939575.1 Fidelibacterota bacterium | reverse complement strand
AAATAAAAATTTATCGGGGAGAACTCTTGAAAAATGTGGTAAAAAGGATTTTTTTTAAGCAGTCTAAATCCGGCAATTATTACTTTTTATTTAACGATTAAAATATATAGGCTGTATCAGGATCATATTTTTAAGAATTTAAAAAAATCCTAAAATCAGGGCGTCCAGAGATAACAAACGAATAAACAATAAGTAGCAAGCCTCAAAAGGCGTTTTGCAAATCGCATAAATTAACAACCACCAAAAGACGGCTCACGACCACAACAGGTCAAAAAAGACCTCTCAAGGCTACAGTGAATTGGGACAATCTTTATATTTACTCGAAAAAACAAATAAAAACAAAAAGTATCGTTATGAAACAAGGTACAATTACGCATTGAAATTATCAATATTCTATATTTGTAATAATTTATACAATAAATTGGACAGAACGGCTAAATAAAGAATTAAAAATAAAGAGTTTAAATAAGTTGTTGCAAAAAACTCAATGCCAAATCCAGATTTGCGTCTTTCTGGTAGGAGGAATCGCTATCATGCCGACGAGAAATAAATAAAAATATCCAATATAAAAATGAATAAAATGTTAGAATGAAGAACATGAAGAATATGTTTTAAAAGTGCAACATTGTTTTGGGTACAAGATCCTATGTTGGTTTTTTTTGCCAATAATTTGATAGTGTCTTAAGATATTGAAAACACAGTCAATTATGTGGTATATGTATAATGAAAGAGATACTGGTAATAATTACCAGTATTAATAGACTGAAAAACAACAAAAAACAGGAGAAAAAATTGAAAGAACAAAAAGAAGAACAACAAGAAATGCAAAAAGCAGATCATTCTAAATTTGAAAAAGCAGCTGAAATCTCACAAATAGTGGTCAGCGGATTGAGCCTGGCAGTTCAGATCGCTAGTACGGTACGTGGTCAAAATTCAAAGTCAAAGTAAATTGACTGAAAAACCAAAACTTCCTTCACAATCGGAGGAGCAAATAATCGATGTGTCATTAAAGCACTTAGTGCTGGCATTTAGCGGATTAGTTATTTCCGGTGCTATAGTGGGCACATCGATAATTTTGGTTAGAGACTTTGCCAGGTACAAACGTCAAAAAGCCATTATAGGAGCAGCTACAAATTTATTTATTAGCTTTCAAAACACAGAAAGGAAATCAAAATGGAAAGAAAAAAAGAAACCGACGGTTACTCAATCCATATCACAACCAAAGAAATAGAGAAAAGTAAAAAATATTTGCGATATGTGGAAATTGGAATAGTAGCCTTTAGTGTCATTCAACTAATAACCGGGAAAAGGTGAATAGATAATGAGTTCTGGTCAAAAAATCAGATTCCGGGTAAATACAAATTCATTAGCAAAAATGGCCGGTTTAGTATCAAACACAGTAGCCCTGTCTGCTAATATTTATTTAATTGGAACCGGTTTTCAAAACAATCGAAGAATAATGAAGCAGGAAAATATATCAAATAAATTACAGTCAACAGCAGACATTGCTTCGGCCTTAGCAGGTCTTGCCAAGGTGATTAGCAATCAGGTTGGAATTTATCATGTCAAGAGCGATTAAATACTACGAACCTGAACACCGACGTTATGGAGTTGCAAATAACCTTCAGTGTGGTTATTGTGGTAACACCACCGCCTTTTACATGAACCTAAAATTCAAGCATGAGTTATGTGTAGAAAAGGGTTCATTAAATGTAAGTTTAAATCAACAAAGAACTCAGCATATTTTAGATTCCATCAGTAAAAATATTTGGGATATGATAAGTAAATCACAATCAGATGGCAAGGAAATCTTCTTCTGTGCCAACTGTGATGAATCAGAATCAGTAGATTTACAGGAGCGTTTAATTGATTATTGCTGGCAAATGGGTTGTCCGGGTTGTGAAGTTTGTGGAAACTACATATCTGAAGAAGAACTAAGAGACCTATGTACTGAATGTATTAATGAGCGTAATGGTGAAATTACAGAAGAAGACTGTATGTATTCCTGTTCTAATTTTGATAATGGATTGATAGATGTGTTCAACCATTATGACATAACATTAGAGGATCTTAAAAAAGAACTAGGCTATTAAATTATTCTGAAACTATCAAAATCAAAGGGGTTGGCTTTTTCAGTCAGCCCTTTTTGTTATTAAGAGGGAAATATGGAAAAAGAAATTAAAACAACCAGGCATAGAAAGGGCTGGCTATTACCCTATTTATTAAAACTGGATTATATGTTCTTCAAGCGTTGGGATTATTGGACACGAATATGTATTTCAGATAAAATTCCGGAAGAACCAATACCATTAATCAGGTTCAGGGGTACAAACCATTATCATCAAAAACTGGTAAACAAAAATATCGAAAAATGTCTGAACTATGCAAATCATACATCCTATCCTTTAGATGCATTTATAGACTGGATACTATGGGGTTTTAATAAAGGTGACAGGTTTCCGGAGATTAATCCAAAAGTCGATGACTTCTGGTACAGGACCTTTAACCTGGGATTATTCTATCAGGAACCTGCAGATCATTGGAGTGATATAGTAACAGAATATATGGGCAGACATAAAAGTTTGGGGTTCTTCCCAACACCAGCCAATGTAATCCAAATGATAACTCAAATGACCTTTGGAGGAGAGCCAAAGCCGGAGCATAAAACAAAATCAGTATGTGATCCCTGTTGTGGTACTGGTAATATGCTGCTGTATGCTTCAAACTACTCATTAAACCTATATGGTAATGACATATCAAATCTATTAACAAAGATTGCATTGATAAATAGTTACATTTATATGCCCTGGATAGTATACAAACCAAATAACCTCACAATCTTTGACAAGATTGAGCAACCGGCAATTTCAGAAATTGAACTGCCAACAGGAATAAAAATGCCAAAATGTAATATTTGTGGAAACAGCACATCATTCCTGGTAGAAATGCAAACCCAGCATGAACTCTCAGTTATTAATGGGTTAATATCAATAGACAAGCCCAACATTTCCAAAGATCTTATATCTAAAAAACTAAAGCCTGAAAACATCAGTTGCGCCAAGTGCATCCAGGAGTTTGTCTTATGAGGTTACTATGTTTATGTTGTGGAAACCGGCGCTATTTTGATGTTGATATAGAAAGTTTAAAGCAACTGAATTCAGATACAGAGGGGTTGATTATTGAAAACGCCAGGTTTGAGGATTTTGATTTTACTGAAGACGGGCTTAGGGATAATTTGCAAAACCAGGTGGATTATATCTTAAATCAAACCAGTTCCCAAATGCTTTTTGATTCGGCAACTGAATCCTATTATTCAGCCATAGAAGTTTTATGTGCCAAATGTGGCAGTAGAAGAATTGCTATTCCTTCAAAGACTTTTAAGAAATTATCCCTTGAGCAAGAATTAGAGCAAAACCGTGAGGAGTTTCAAAATATTAGAAAGGAGCGCAAGAATCATGAAAATAATCTGCCAGTCCTGTGGCAACCATAAGAATTTCCTGATTCCCTTATGGGTTAGGTGTACATTCAAATTTAATGAAGACGGTACTATCTCAATATTACATATAAGACAACTTGAATCATTGGAAGACAAAATTGTAGATCAGGGTAAAACAAGTTTTGCAATAACCTGTAAAGAGTGTGGTGGTGAAGCCAGAATTATATTAAATCAATATGAGCATCTGGATGAGCATAAATCCCAGGCTTTGGCTTTGGAGGGGTTATGACAGCAGCCGATTACAAAGTACAAATAACTGAAATGGTTAAAAATGATATTAATCAGCACATTGATAAACTAAAAGCAGAAAGCAAAGACTTACATCTGACAAAGCAGTGGAATATTTTGTTTCCAAAGGGTTTTAAGCCAGGCAATAATGTTATATCAATTGTAACGGCCTCTAAACAGGGCAAATATCTTGTTGGTGAGTTGCTGTTCTATTTGCCTGATAATCTGGAATTGGATATGGAAAGTATTGAACTGAATCTAAAAAATGAAGTATATAATGACAATAAGACAAAGCCACATGCTGGCTTAGATGAGCCTCTTGATGTTTTAAACAAGATTATATCCGGTATTAATGATTATATTTTAAAATTACCCACAACCACACACAGGCAATTCCCCGGAGGGTTATTAAATACCCAAAGGGGAACTATCCCTCCTAAATCACAGGGAATAAACAATGGAATCAAAGTAAATGGTATTTATCAAACATCGGGCAATAATGATATAGACCAGATAAGAAAGCAGATTTTACAGAGTTCCTTTCTGCCGGAATGGTTCAAAACCATAGAATCCCGGGAAATAAGAGAACAACTGTTAACAAAAATAGCAGAATCTTTGGCTCATTATCAAAAACAGGTTGGAAATAATATAGACCTGCCGGAGTTTTTTAATAAGTACACTGAAATGCTATTTAAGCAGGATAAATTATTTCATTACTGTAAATACAAATCAAAACCTGTGGATTTGGATTCAACTGGAATTTGTCCTGAAACCTATTGCAGTAAAAAGCCCTATAATAGTAAATGTAATAATACAACACTCCGGTTCGGAGTTTCCAATTAAGAAAGCGAGGTAAAATATGCTCCAGGCATTAAGAGTCTTCTTGCCGATGGCCGAGAAGATAAGAAATAGAAATCCATCTTTTGATATCCTTAACTATTTGTGTATCAATGAAGGAAAAATGGTTTGTACTGATCTTGAAACCACAGTCATTGTTCCGATTGAAGATGAAAGATCATACACTTTGCCGATAAATATTATGAAGCAGATTATGAAGCAAAAACCAGCCACAGTAGAAATTAATTTACTTAATTACCTAAAAGTAGAAATTGGGTTTGATAATAATAAAGTAATATTTCCAATTGAAGATATTAAAGAGTTTCCCAAAAACCCAGATTGTAAACTTACACAGATTGGGATTTGGCCGGCAGAGGTTTTTGTTAAATTGTACAAACAGCAAAGTTTTGTATCAAAAGATGAATCGAAACCAGCCCTCAAAGGCATTTATATTATGCAGGACAAAAAAGAAATATCCAGTTGTGCTACAGACTCTCATATTATGCAATACCTTACAAATCTGCAGGATATAGAAGGCTGTAAAATTATGAGTGAATTTAAGGGAATTATCCCAGCACATACCATTCAGTTAATGGCAAAGTTCTTTCGATCTAAAATTATTGTATATGCAGGAGAGGATTATATTTGTTTTGAATTGCCAAACAAGATCATGGTGTACAGCCGCCTGATTGATCAGGAATTTCCAAATGTAATTCCAATATTAGAGCAGGAAAATTCGGGAACTATCAAAGTTGACAGGAAAGCCTTTTTAAAGGCTATATCAACAAGTAAACCTTTTAGTAACTCCTCAACAAAAACAGGTGAACTTGTAATTAATAACGGTTCAGTTTCGATTAACACAACAGATACTGAAAAGAGAATAACATTTACAACCAGTGTAGCCAGTAAAGAACGTCATGGAAAGGAGATGACTATTGGGTTTAATATGGATTACCTGGAAAAGACTATAAAATCAATCAACAGTGAAGAAGTAATTTGGTATTATAATAATGCTTGCGGACCATCCTTTTTCAAATCCCAGGATGAAACAGATAAGATAATGTTACTGATGCCGGTTAGTTTGGAGGAAGAATGAAGAATTTAATAATTGATACACCTGAAAGAATTGATGATGATATTGAGGATTTTAAACTTGATTGTGTTGACGATGAAAAGAACTATACAGCCACCAGGATCAAACTTTGCAGAGATCACAATAATGATAAACCTGTCTTGTTTTATTCACAGGAACTAAGCCGAAATTTTCGCAACCGGAATGATCCTTTTGGAAAACGTCACTTAATTAAAGTATTTACACCTTCCAACCTGACAGCCATAGCAGATGATACTTTGGAGAATAAGTTTAATGATACTATTCTGGCTTTTAAGGATCAAATCCATGATTATGCACCTTTGACTGATATACATTCCCAGAAGATGAACCTGTTTATGGATGAAGATACAGCCACATTTATATCAGATGTCGGAGTTAATGTAGATGGTTTGGGTGAAGATTTTCAGGGTATTGAAACCGTTGAATCCAATCCATATTTTGAGGATTTATCAGAAAATGCCAGCAGATTAAAGATTGAACTCTTTGAGTTAAAACAGCAGTTATTGAATATTAAAAGCGCGATGTCAGACGAATTTAATCAATACATTGATCCCCGTTCATTGACTGATGAAGATTTTGACAATCTGTTAGCCAATGAAAAAGTATCTGATAATCTTATTCAGGCATATTTATCTGTAAAGGATCAGATAAAAAACATTGAATCGCAAATAGGCCAGGTAAACAGTGCTGTATTTACTGAAACAAAAAGCAAAATAACATTACCAGGATCATTAGAAGGGAGGTTACATGACATTATCAAAATATGATTTTGAAGGGCTTTGGTTTGATATTTATCGCAAGGTTTTGCAACATAATGAAATACTTGCCGATGAAGGATTGGACAAGAATCAGTTACGAGAGGTTACTACCTCAATTTTCATTGCAAAATCCCACCGAGGTGTTGTCAGACCCACGAGATTCAATAGTTTTACCGAATCCATTATAAAGGTTGTCTCACCAATAAAAGAGCGAAAAAAACAGGAAATAATTTATACTACAATAAAAAAAATAATTAAAGGAGATTGAAATGCCAATTTATGAATTTAGATGCGCCCACTGTGATTATTTATTTGAAAAAATGCAATCCCATAGTGCCGAATATCCACCTTGCCCGGTTTGTGGCTCTGTGGTAGATCGAATTATGTCAGCAGCAGTTCCAAGGTTTAAGGGGAAGGGATTTCACTGTACTGATTATACCAGGCATGGCGTTAAGAAACATATCAGCAGGTGACCAATGAATAAGAAATATTCCTGGCCCGCTTCCAAATTAGATGAAAAAGATATGCTCTTGCTATTTAAAATGCGTGAGAAAAAATCAAAACCCATAACTCTGTTGATTAAGGAGGCAATCAACAAAACATATGGCAAGTAAAAGAGGCAAATCAACGCCTCTTTTAGCTTTTATCGTTTTTTTGTTTAAAATGTTAAATAAAAGTAATAATTGCCAGATTTAGACTGCATAAAAAAAAATCCTTTTTACCACATTTTTCAAGAGTTCTCCTCGACAAATATTTTTTTCTTTCCACGGGAAAGAAAATTTATGGTGTTTTATTCGGATAACAAATCCAAATTAGTGACTATAAATTTAGTCAAGGAAAAAAGAGATGTTGGACAAACTTCAAGTAGAATTG
>JAOZSR010000131.1 GCA_029939575.1 Fidelibacterota bacterium | reverse complement strand
CTTCGTTGCTACGCTGCCTCAGACTATGTCCGGCTTTCGACGGAAAGACAGTTTCGAACCTTTTTACGATTCCATCCTGATTAATAAAACCATTATAACAAAGAATCTCCAACAATTATCGAGGGGATTCTTCATTGTTTTGCAAACTCTGAATGATAGCATTGAGAGTTTTAATTATTTTGTCCTATTTGTTATACAAAATTCTTTTTTGGTATTTGAGTAAAGTAATAATTTTCAAACAGGCATAATCGCCTGTTATTTAAAAAATTGACAAACGCCATTTTAGTCATTTTTGTGACTGACGTGGCGGAGCCTTGTCCGGATAATAATTTTCCATTAGATATTTCCAAAGCCAGTTATCAATGGACAATGATTTAAAAGGATAATTAGGTTTATAGATTATTCACAATGGTTATCTGTATCTATAAATCCTTAAATTTTTCAAGTTTGTGTTTATTTGTGATTATGCATTTTTTATTTTAAGGTATTATAAGAATGATAAAAAAAACAATAATTTTTTTACTATTGATTTTATCTTTTTGTGCTGGATATGCAAGTCAATTGCATGTTAGAGTTGATAAACCGATCTATTCATATTTAGAGAGAATGGCTGTACGTGGGCTATTACCACAATATTTAAACTCTACTCTTCCGCTTTCCAGAAATTATTTAGCAGAGCGGTTGGTAGAACTGAATGAGCAAAGAAATGTGTTATCTAATCTTGATCAAAAATTACTTGATGAATATCTTGCTGATTATCGTTATGATTTAAAGGATATAAACAATGGAACATCCCATTTTTCTTTACAAAATAAAAATGTTTATTATCCATTTAGTTCTGTAAATAATATAAAAAAAAGTGTTAAAAATATTTTTTCTTATCAATCGCAGCAAGAGGAGCATCACACTGTTGTTTATGAAACTAAAGATGAGATGATATGGCTTGATATAGATGAAATGGGGCGATATGAAAGGAAAAATAGTATTGGCAGACTTCTTACTCAGACTGCATTTCACTTTTCAGCCCGGATTGGAGACCATTTTTGTTTATTTAGTGAAGCAATGATTTATGATCAGGGAGTGAAGACTGGATTTACAGAAAAACCGGATGAATATAAAGGTGGTTTTTGGGGTGGTGGTAATGAAGAACTTATGGGAAGAACTTCTTATTCTTTTGATTATGCAAATTCCTACATTAATTATTCTGGAAAAGTTGGAGATATAAGTTTTGGTGTTGAACCATTAATTTGGGGAAATTCTGCTCATTCTCTAATTTTATCTGATAATGTCGATCCTTTTGCTTTTATTAGTTGGGAAAAAATATTTGGAAAAACTAAATATAGTTTTTTCCATGGTTTTATCAATCCTTCTGAAGAAACAAAAATAAATTCTCAGAGTTTGGAGAAAAGTTATATTGAAAAATATATTGTAGGTCATAGATGGGAAGTAGCAATGACGTCCAAAATTCATTTTGCTTTTTCTGAAATGTTGATATATGGAGAACGAAATCCGGAGTTGGTATATTTTGTGCCAACTGTTTTTTTATGGCCGATTCAACATTCTTTAACCGCCGAAAATGAAGATAATATTCTATGGTTTTTTGAGGGTACTTTATTGCCTGTTAATGGATTAAAATGTTATGGTACGGTTTTCATAGATGAGCTCAGATTTAGTGAGATTTTTGAAGATTCTTTTCGGAATCGGTGGGCAGTACAGGCTGGTTTTTTGGCGTCTCCCGGAAATATTCCCGGGATTCCATTTTCTACCGATATCCGGTGTGAATTCACAGCAACAAGACCCTGGGCATATACACATAGAGTTCCGGTAAAAAGTTCATATACTCATAATGGAAGAAGTCTGGGCTTTTATAGTGGACCAAATTCACAACAACTATTTATAGAAAACCGCTGGTGGTTAACAACAAGAAATAAAGTGAGTTTTATTTTTCAAAATTTTAAACATGGTAAAAATGAAATAAGTCCCGATGAAGATGGATATTATCCTTTAGGTGATGATTCGAATCAAAATTATGATTTAGCAAATCCAAGTACAATGAATTCAACAAAATGGTTAATGGGAGATATTCAGTCAGTTAATGAATTATCTGTAAAATGGTATTTTCAAATGACAAATATTCTTTTTCTTGAGACTGGCTTTGCAAGGCAATGGGACAAAGATGTGAGCAATAATTATTTTTCGTTACAACTGAGATTTGATTATTAATCTTGAATATTTATTTTGTTTTGTTCCGGTTTTCACTTTTTTGTGGATATTCTATGTCGAATATTGACAATTCCGTAAAAAGTAAATTTGTTGTCATTCTGAATGAGGTACGAATGTTTACAATCAGGTTTTTGACTGAAAGAATCTCCTACAATTATCGACGAGATTCTTCGTTGCTACGTTGCCTCAGACTATGTCCGGCTTTCGACGGAAAGACAACTTCGAACCTTTTCACGATTCCATCAATATTAGACATTCAATTTTAATAAATAAATGAAAATTAAAAGGGATTTGTAAGCCCTAAATAATAATTATATTGAATATTAAATGAGGTGATTTTATGAAACTTACAGTAATAGGAACCGGTTATGTCGGATTAGTATCAGGTATTTGTTTTGCCGAAATGGGTAATGATGTAATTTGTGTCGATGTAGACAAAAAAAAGATTGAAAACCTTAAAAATGGAATTATTCCAATTTATGAACCAGGTTTGGAAAATTTAGTGAAAAAAAATTATGATAAAGGTTCAGTGATATTTACTACAGAAGTTAGGGATGCAATTGAAAAAACAGATATTATTTTTATCGCTGTTGGAACACCAATGGGCGAAGATGGAAGTGCTGATCTGCAATATGTGCTTTCCGTAGCGGAAGATATTGGAAAATACATGAATCACCCGATTATCGTTGTTGACAAATCAACAGTTCCGGTTGGTACTGCTGATAAAGTCAGAGCGACTATAAATAAAAATCTTAAAGAACGAGGGGAAAATATAAAATTTGATGTTGTTTCGAATCCGGAATTTCTTAAAGAAGGTGCTGCAATTGATGATTCTATGAAACCTGATCGGGTTGTTGTTGGTGCTGACAATAAAGAGTCAATGGAAATAATGCAAGAATTATACAGACCTTTTACAATGAATCATGAAAGATTTATTGGAATGGATATTCGTAGTGCTGAAATGACAAAATATACTGCCAACGCAATGCTTGCAACAAAAATTAGTTTTATGAATGAAATTTCCAATATTTGTGAACTTGTTGGTGCTGATGTAAACCAGGTTCGTTTGGGAATTGGTAGTGACCGGAGAATTGGATATTATTTTATTTATCCCGGAACCGGATATGGAGGTAGTTGCTTTCCAAAAGATGTAAGGGCATTGATTAAAACTTCAAAAAATAATGGATACGAGCCGGAAATCTTAAAATCAGTGGAATATGTAAATGATAAACAGAAAAAGGTATTAGTAAATAAAATTGTCAAACGGTTTGGTGAAGATCTTACAGGTAAAACATTTGCACTTTGGGGATTGGCATTTAAACCCGGAACTGATGATATGCGAGACGCTCCTGCAATTACCATTGTAAAGGAATTAACAATGCGGGGTGCGAATATCAGGGCTTATGATCCCAAAGCTATAGAAGAAGCAAAATCATGTTATTTAAAAGATGCTCGAAATATAACATATTTTGATTCGAAATATGATGTGTTAAACAATGCAGAGGCTTTATTATTAGTAACTGAATGGAAAGAATTTAGAAGCCCGGATTTTGGGGAAGTCAAGAAAAGATTAAAAAATCCGATTATTTTTGATGGAAGAAATCAATATGATTCAGAACGTAAGAAAAAAATGGGATTTGAATATTTTCAGGTGGGAGTTAAAAACCAGGGATAATTGAGATTAATAGATGAAAGATGCAGCCTCGACTAAAATGAAATTATATAAGTTTTTGTTATTTTGGTAATTAAAGAGGCTTTGCCAAAATATTTATTAATAAAGATACAAAAATATTTGATATAATGATGTAGAACATTTGCTATTCTTATAAATTATGAATATTAATATATTGATGTTTAAATAAAATTGGAGGACATGATGAAATATAAAATTAAAGATATAAATTTGGCAGAATATGGAAGAAAAGAGATTGAACTTGCCGAAAAAGAGATGCCTGGGTTAATGACTCTTATGGAGAAATATAAAAAAGAAAAACCTCTCCAGGGAGCAAGAATTATGGGTAGTCTTCATATGACTATTCAAACGGCTGTTCTAATTAAAACTTTGAAAGCACTTGGAGCAGATATCAGATGGGCAAGTTGTAATATTTTTTCTACTCAGGATCATGCAGCTGCAGCAATTGCTGATGCAGGGATTCCGGTGTTTGCCTGGAAAGGTGAAACTCTTGAGGAATATTGGTGGTGTACTAAACAGGCTCTGCTTTTTAATGAAATCGACGGGCCTAATTTGATTGTTGATGATGGTGGTGACGCCACATTATTAATTCATGAAGGTGTAAAGCTGGAAAGTGAATATAACAAAACAGGCAAAATACCAGTAATTACCACAGATAATCAGGAATTTAAAATATTACAATCTACTATTCTTGAAGATATGGAAAAATTTCCAAATCGGTGGCATGGAATATCTGAAAAAGTAAAGGGTGTTAGCGAAGAAACAACTACCGGAGTTCATCGTTTATACCAAATGCTTGAAGAAGGTCATTTGTTATTTCCGGCAATAAATGTTAATGATTCTGTAACAAAATCAAAATTTGATAATTTGTATGGTTGTAGAGAATCCCTGGCAGATGGAATCAAACGAGGCACAGATATAATGGCAGCCGGAAAAGTGGTTGTAGTTTGTGGCTATGGAGATGTTGGAAAAGGATGTGCTCAATCTATGCGGGGGTTTGGCTCAAGAGTTATTGTAACTGAAATAGATCCGATTTGTGCATTACAGGCTGCGATGGAAGGTTTTGAAGTCTCTACTCTGGAAGATGCACTTGTCGAGGGTGATATATTTGTTACTGCGACTGGAAACAAGGATGTGATCAAAGTTAAACATATGGAAGAAATGAAAGACCATGCCATTGTTTGTAATATAGGACATTTTGATAATGAAATTCAGGTCACAAAATTATATGAGATTCCGGGAATAAAAAAAATAAATATAAAACCGCAGGTAGATCAGATAGTATTTCCAGACAAGCATTCAATAATTTTATTATCCGAAGGACGACTTGTTAATTTGGGTAATGCAACCGGACATCCATCATTTGTAATGAGTAATTCTTTTTCAAATCAAATTTTAGCTCAGATGGAATTATGGAAAAATGATTATGAACTAGGTGTTTATAGACTTCCAAAAAAATTGGATGAAGAAGTTGCTCGAATCCATCTTGAAAAATTAGGAGTGAAATTAACTGAAATGACAAAGGAACAGGCTGAATATATTGGTGTCCCAATCAACGGTCCTTACAAACCTGATCATTATCGGTATTAATAGGAAAGGGAATACTATGAAAAATAGAAATTATTTATTTACTTCAGAATCAGTAAGTGAGGGACATCCGGATAAAATTTGTGATCAGGTTTCTGATGGTGTTTTAGATGCCTGTTTAAAATATGATAGTGAATCAAGAGTTGCCTGTGAATGTTTTACTACTACAGGTATGGTATTAATTGGCGGAGAAATAACTACTGAAACTTATGTTGACATTCAGGATATTGCCAGGGGTGTAGTAAAAAAGATTGGTTATGATCGTCCTGAGTATGGACTTGATTACGAATCTATGTCAGTAATCAATACAATTCATTCTCAATCACCCGACATTTCGCAAGGTGTATCAACCGGTGCAGGTCTTTATAAAGAGCAAGGTGCTGGTGATCAGGGAATGATGTTCGGCTTTGCCTGTAATGAAACACCGGAGTTAATGCCTGCTCCTATTGTATATTCTCATCAACTCTTACAATATGCTGCCAAATTACGAAAAGAGGGTAAGATTTTATGGTTACGTCCTGATTCAAAAAGCCAGGTTACTATTGAATATAATGGATTTACTCCAAAAAGAATTGATACTGTTGTTGTTTCTCATCAACATGACGAGGAAGTTGAATTTGAAGAATTGAAAAATTCAATTATTGAAAAAATAATTAAACCAGTTTTGGAACCAACCGGACTATTAGATAATAAAACTAATTTTTTTGTAAATCCAACCGGTAGATTTGTAGTTGGCGGTCCTCATGGAGATTCCGGATTAACGGGAAGAAAGATTATTGTTGATACCTATGGAGGAATGGGACGACATGGTGGTGGTGCTTTTAGCGGAAAAGATCCCTCAAAGGTTGACCGGTCTGCTGCATATATGGCACGATATGTGGCAAAAAACATTGTTGCTGCCGGACTTTGTGAACGTTGTGAAGTTGAACTTGCTTACGCTATAGGCGTTCCTTTTCCAGTTTCTGTAATGGTTGATGATTTCGGAACTGCGACTGTTCCGGTAAAAAAAATAGAAGCAGCTATTACTCAGAATTTTGATCTTACGCCTTCCGGAATAATTAAAACTTTAGATTTGAAAAAACCAATTTTTCAAAATACTGCTGCTTATGGTCATTTTGGACGTGATGAATTCAGTTGGGAAAAAATCGATAAAGTCGATGATATTAAGAAAAGTATTTAAAATAATACTGGCATGAAAAGTTCTAATATAGTTTGGCACGAAACAGCAGTTACAAGAGCAGACAGGGAAAAAAAGAATAATCATAAGGGAATCGTACTTTGGATGACCGGATTATCAGGGAGTGGGAAATCAACAGTTGCCTCTAAACTGGAAGAAAAATTATTCTCAATTGGATGTAATGTTTTTGTTCTTGATGGAGATAATGTCAGGCATGGGTTAAATAGTGACCTGGGATTTTCACCGGAAGATCGTGATGAAAATATTCGAAGAATTGGCGAAGTTGCTCATTTATTTGCAGAATCAGGTATGATTATCATTACATCATTTATTTCACCCTATCAAAAAGACAGGGATATAGCCAGAAAACTAAACCGTGAAGGTGAGTTTTTTGAAATTTATGTTAAAGCTGGTTTGGATGTATGTGAGAAAAGAGATCCGAAAAAACTTTATAAAAAAGCCCGGGCTGGGATTATCAGCGAATTTACTGGCATTTCTGCCCCTTATGAAGAACCGGAAAATCCGGAAATTACTATTGAAACTGACCTTATGAGTGTCGAAAAATCTATTAAAAAAATTGTTGATTATTTAAGAGTAAGAAATATTATTAATTAATGAGATCTATCCAAATTGTTTGATTTTTTTTATCCAAGTATATGTTTCAAAATGAAATATGTCACTATTGA
>JAOZSR010000130.1 GCA_029939575.1 Fidelibacterota bacterium | reverse complement strand
TATTTCCCCTTTGCGTCTCAGCGACTTTGCGGTAATAAAATAATTTTCGAATGAAGATTTTTGATTTATTTTAGCAAATAGCCAATAGCCATTTCATTTTTTTATCATCCAAAATTTTCCTATATTTCCTATTATGAAAAAGTTATCATGGAAAATAGCATCAGTAACCGGTTTAATTATTATTTTTGTAATTCTCACTATTACATTCCCACTTTACTGGCAAACAAGAGAAACGATGGAAAACCAATTAGCCTTACATATGAAATCCAACATTTTGCTTTTAAAGAATGAACTTGATTATGAAAAGGTCAACTTTCTCGTAAAATTTCCCTCAACTAAATCAATTAAAGAATCGCTAAACTTACAATTTCAAAAATTTCTTACAGTTTATTCTGCAAAATCAATTTATCTTGTTGATGAGCAGGGTAAAATACTGGTTACAACCGGAAATAAGCAAAGCAGCATCAAGTCTGTTATGCTTCATAATACAGAAATCAGCAAAACTCTGGCCGGAAAAATTATTACTTCCCCTCTTTTTTCTGATAATTCCGGAAAATACTACAAATCAGTTTTTTGTTCAATAACATTAGATAATGATATTAAACTAATTTTAGCACTTGATGCAGATGCGATTTTTTTGAAAGATATTGCATTATTACGAAAAAAAATGGTCTATACATCTGCTATTATTTTATTACTTAGTATAATATCGTCTTTATTACTTTCAAAAACTTTGACCCGTCCATTGGAAAAAATCACAGATTATGCCAGAGATATTGGTTCCGGAATAAATCGTTCTTCCAACATGCTATTTCGGAAAGATGAAATCGGTATATTGGGGAAAACCATTGAAACTATGCAATCCAAAATTAAACAACGTGAATCTGATAATAAACAATTACTGGCTTCTGTAGCCCATGAAATAAAAAATCCTTTAGCCGCAATGAAAGTTAATTGTGAATTATTGGTAGAAGAATCTATCAAACAAGATAAGTTGACAAAATATTCTTCTACTGTTTTAAAAGAGATTAATCAACTTGCGGAAATTGTTGAATCATTTCTGGCCTATGCCCGTCCTGTAGAAATAAATCTTGTAAATTGCAATCTTGAAGAATTTATTACAGATATAAAAGAGGATTTATTTAAAGAATATGGTAATCTGGAATTCAGCATTACTGGTAATTGTCAGGTTAAAATTCATCCAGTTAAAATGCGTCATGTTTTTTCTAATCTGATCCAAAACGCCATAGAAGCATCAGTTTCAAAACCTAAAATAGATATAAATATTAAACCTGGGAAAAAATATATTCTTATTACTTTTAAAAATTATGGTTCTTCAATTCCTGAAAAATTAAAGCCTCAGATTTTTGAGGCTTTTTATACAACCAAAGAAAATGGAGTTGGGCTTGGCTTGTCAATTGCTAAATCTATCGTCGAGCAACATGGCGGTTCCATTTTTTTGACCAATTCAGATAAAAGTGGTACAGAATTTGTCATTAAACTTTTAGTGTCCTAAGATTTATGAGAATCAAATTGGTATTACAAGTTTAACAGGATAATTGTGATTAACAAAATTCGGAAAATAAAATGAATAAATTAGAATATAAAATACTAATTGTTGAAGATAACGACTCTATGCGCAATGGAATAGTTTCTGCTATCAGAAAAAAAAATTACTCAGTTGATTCATCTTCTAATGGAAAATTGGGCTGGGAAAAAATTCAAAAACAAAACTATAACCTGGTGATCACTGATATAAAAATGCCCGGCATGAATGGTCTTGATCTGTTTAGAAATATCAAACAAAAATATCCTTCAATTGATGTAATCCTGATTACTGCTTATGCTACTGTTGATATTGCTGTTGATGCTATGAAGTTAGGCGCTGATGATTTTATCACAAAGCCATTTTCTATTTCTGAACTACGGGAAAAGATCAGGTTATGTTTTGAGCGTAAAATTTCGCAACAGGAGCTATCTGAATCTTTTACAACTGACAATGATTTAATCGGTGAAACTGAATGTATTAATAAAATAAAGTTAATGATAGAGAAAACAGCACGCACTGATAGTCCGGTATTAATTTCAGGAGAAAGTGGTACAGGAAAAGAACTGATAGCCCAACTTGTTCATTCAAACAGTAAACGAAAAAATAACAAGTTTTTAGCAATAAACTGTGGTGCGATCAGCGAAAATCTACTGGAAAGTGAATTGTTTGGTCATGAAAAAGGGTCATTTACCGGTGCAATTAAAACTCATATCGGAAAATTTGAGCAATGTAATAATGGAACTCTATTATTAGATGAGATTGGAGAAATGCCCCTTTCACTCCAGGTAAAATTATTACGGGTTTTGCAATCAAAAACTTTCCATCGTGTAGGTGGAGAAAAAGAAATTACCAGTAATTTTAGACTAATTGCTTCTACAAATCGAAAACTTGAAGATGAGGTAACTAAAGGAACTTTTAGAGCTGATTTATATTATAGATTAAATGTAATTCCAATTACCGCACCTCCACTTCGTCAAAGAAAAGAAGATATTCCATTGTTGGTTAATTATATTCTTAGAAAAAAATCCGGAGATTTAAAGCGTAATATTCCGAAAATACAAGCTTCTGTTATGAGAAAACTAAAATCCTATTCATGGCCCGGGAATGTGCGAGAACTTGAAAACTTTTTGGAAAGAGCCTTGGTATTTATTGAAGAAGACACTTTTACGGATGAATTATTTAATTTTGCCAACATTGGTAACGAATCATCTGAAGAATCTAATTGGGTTCCACATGGTGACCTTGTAATTACTTTGGAAAAAATTGAACGGGAAATGATTGTAAACGCACTTACTGAAACCCGGGGAGTAAAACAGCAAGCAGCCAATCTTCTGAACATTAAACCTGGCGCATTATATTACAAAATGGAAAAATATGAAATTGATGAAAATGAATATTAGCAGGCCATGCTTTTTCCTGGTTTTACAGAAAATTGTATAAATATTAAAAAAGTTAAAAAAATGTATTATATATCATCTAATAAAAAAGAAAATACAATTTGCAAAAGAGAATTAATAGTAAGAAGAATTATTAAAGTTCAAATGATTGTTTTAATAATTTTTATAAATAATATTTTTGCCAAAGATTTAGATTCATTACAAAATTCAATATATGAAAATATATCCCAAATAATAGCCTTAACAAATGACAAAGATAAACTTGAAAAAACCAAAAATGACATTGATAAAGATATTATCAAAATTCAGGAAACCAATAAAATCGGGTGGTTAGGAAAAAGAAAACTAGCAAATCTTTATCGCCAAAAAGAAGAATGTAATAGAAAAATTTTAACTATTTATGATCAATTATTAATAAAGCGTAAAACTACCCAAAAATTATTTTCTGAATATTATCCATTTCTAAAAAATGAAATTTCAAGACGGATAGAAAAAATAGAACATACCAAAAATTCGATATCAAAAGAAAATGAAATTTTTAAAATATTAGATCTGACACAAAAAAGACAAGCAATCCTTGAAATGCAAATTTATTTTACTGATGTTGATACAAGAATCACAAATCCTGATCATCACTTTCTTGATTTTGTCTCTAATTCAGCCGGTAGCATTTATAACCAGGAGTTGAAAAAAATATTATCAAAGAAAATTTCATCTATCCGACATATTCTACAGGCAGCGAGAGAAGAAGTAAATCTAAGAGAGAGATTAGATCAATTTAATATGGAAATTTCATATTATAACAGTCCTGATAATATTTCAAATGATGTTTCCTATGGAGCACAATCCAAAGGAGCAACATTTACAAATGAAAGCGCAGATGAAACGGATTTATATAATTATCAAAGATGGGGTGCATCTGATGGTGATGAAACACAGGACTTGATTATGGATTCGCCGGATAATTATCTTTTCCTTTTCCGTAATATCGAAACTACTCTCCTACCAGATTATATTTCCAATCTTGACTCACTTTGCAAATATTATCAACAGACATTGAATAAAATTGAAGGAAAATAATATTTACACAAAAGTTATCACCGGATTTTTTTTCAGTATCCTGATTTTCTCAGGTTGCAATAAAAACCCTATAGAATCAAATTTTGACCACTATAATTGGGGTGTAGTCTTACCAGAGCAACAAAATATGTCATCTCAAATTCTTGATTCAGCTTTCATCAAAGCAAAAAATACAGGCTTTATTGATGGATTATTAGTAATAAGAAATGGGAATATTGTGCATAAATGTGAAATATGTTCAGTATGAAGGAATTGGCCATAGCTTACCAGAACCTAAAGATATTGAATTAATGAAAATATTAAAATTTCTGGATGAAGAATAAATGAAAAAAGATATACAAATTAGAATTGCAAAAATAATAGATTTGAAAGCAATAGTTGACATTTATAATCAGGCAATAAGTGTAGGGGAAAAAACTGCTGATGTCACTCCATTGAAATATGAAGACAGAATAAAATGGTTTGAAG
Organism: Fidelibacterota bacterium; assembly: GCA_029939575.1. Taxonomy (GTDB): domain Bacteria; phylum Fidelibacterota; class UBA2242; order UBA2242; family JAOZSR01; genus JAOZSR01. The sequence continues at coordinate 2,982 of JAOZSR010000130.1, read as the reverse complement.
AACATGGTGAAAAATATCCAATTTATGTAGCTGAATTGAATAATATTATTGTTGGCTGGGTTAGTATTAGTGCTTATCGTCCCGGAAGAATGGCTTTATCTAAAACCGCGGAAATCAGTTATTATATTCATTTTGATTATCATCGGCTTGGTATAGGAACGGAATTAATGCAATATGCCATAAAAAAATGTCCGTCACTTGGTATTACATCTTTAATAGCTATTTTATTGGATGTGAATAAAGGAAGTATTTATATATTGGAGAAATTTGGTTTTAGCAGGTGGGGACACTTACCTGAAATAGCAGATTTCAATGGTGTAAGTGTTGGGCAATATATTTACGGACTTCATATATAGATTTTTATTTTGGAGATGAGTATGATTATTAGAAACAAAATATTACTATTAATTATATTATTATCTTTATCATTTTGTGAAGATAATACTTCAGATTTATATCAAGACGAAAAACTTGAAATTGCCCTAAATAATGCTGAAGAATTTGAATCTCTTTTAAGTCTGCTGATTTCCAGAAATGGTAAACTTGTTGTGGAAGAATATTATAATGGATATTCACAGGATAGTTTACATGACGTCAGGTCAGTTACAAAAAGTATTACCTCAATACTTGTTGGTATTGCAATTGATAAAGGTTTTATTGAAAGTGAAAAAGATTATATAAGCAAATATCTAAAGCCTATAGTTGATATATGGGAGTCTGATAAAGATAGTATTACTATTGAACATTTATTAACTATGACAGGTGGATTTCTATGGACTCCAATAGGAGATTGGAGTGACTATTCGAAATGGTATAATGCTTCTGATCAAATTGATTTTGTAATGAGAAGGCCAATATTGGAAAATCCGGGAGAGGTTTTTAATTATAACGATGGTGCATCACATTTATTATCTGTTATTGTATCAGAAGCTTCGCAAATGTCAACTTCTGATTTTGCAGATAAATATTTGTTTGGCCCACTGGGAATCGATACAAGGCCATGGGATATGGATAACAGGGGATATCAAAAGGGCAATGTAGCTTTATCTCTTCAGTCAATGGATATGATAAAAATTGGTAAACTATATCTAAATCATGGAAAATGGAAAAATGAAAGAATAATTTCATCTTCCTGGATTGAAAATTCTACCAGGAAACACATTGATACTTTTTCAGGTTATTTTGGAAGAGGATACGGATATTTGTGGTGGATTGATGAAAAAGATGGGATGGAATATTATTTTGCTAATGGATATGGAGGTCAGTTTATAGTTGTAGTTCCGGATTTGGATATGGTTATTACTGCAACAAATAATTGGAGAATCCCTGAAAATAAAGCAAATAGTAATTGGTATGAAACAGCTAGTTTAATTATAGATCAAATTATCCCATCAGTAAAATGAAAAATTAAAAATTTATTTCAACATTAATTCCAGGCACAATTTTAGTAAATAAATTATCTGAACGGTTGGGCTCAATAAAAAATGTCGAAGCAATAGAAAGAGTCGGATCTTCGGACTGTGAGATTTGTTTCGATTCTTTACCAATTGAAAGTATTTTGTTAGTGAAATAAAATCCTGCAGCTCCACCACTCATTAGAAATACTTGCATTGTTGATGCATTATCAACTTCTAATATAGCCGCCAAACCCATATTAAACGCCATTCCCGATGCGGTTCCCAATGCCATCAGAAAGGAATCTCCAAAGGAATAATCGTATCCTTTTATATAATTGTCAAAAAAGAGAGTTCCTCCGATTGTTCCTCCAATTCGTGCTAATCTTCCACCGGTGCTAAAAAAATCAATACCAAGAAGATCGGCAGTCATTGCTGAATACATCCAACCCAACCCATAGCCCTGAAAAAGCATAAGAGCATCGCCAAAAGAATATTGACGATCACCAAAAAATTTCTCCCCGGTATAAATTCCTAAGGGATAGGATGCAAAATGTATAATTGCCAGTCTTTTCTTCCATGAATTTATATCATCTTCCCATTTAGCATATTCTTCATCATTATCAACCCATGTATATGTGGAATAATCCCAATATCCATCATCAGGTTCCTCAGGTCTGGGATCAACTATTAGAAAAAGTTGTGATAAAGTATGCAAACCCATTGTAGCCCACAAGGTCAATGACCAGGATTGTCCATGAGAAGGCTTCCATTTATTATAAAGATAATCTCCTGCATAAATTCCTGTTGGTACTCCGGACATTAATAAAATAAGAGCTGATTTATCATCTCCGGGAGATAATCCAAGGAGATCACAAATTGCCCATCCCATATGAAAACCAATCCCGGAACCAGCTCGCATCATCTGTGCCCTCGAATGAGAAATGTCCATATTTTTAGTGTATTTATAAGTCAGGTAAAAAGCACCGGCAAAGGACATCATTTCAGTCCCAACTATCCATTTCATATCTTTCGCACCTAATACATTTGGAATAGCCCAACCATATAATCCTCCTCCCCAGCCAATGTTTTGCAAAACTAAAGGCCAGCGCCCGGATTGATCCAGTTTCTTTGGAATAATTGAAATAATCTGTTGCTGAATTGATAAAATATCTTTCTTTGGAATTTTCATTGTTCGTTCGAGAGAATTAAGAATATTTGCCTCTTCCCTGCTAATATTTCTGTTATACATCGCTTTTTTAAAGGCATTTTCATAAATAATAATAGCATTCATGGAATCAATTTTAACTGTTTTATCCTGGACACTATCTATTTTTGAATTAATCATGGGAAAATTTACAGATCCGGTAAAGCCGTAACAAAAAGCAAAAAGACAATAGACAGTAAGAATAAATTTTATTTTTCTCATATCTGCACCATACTTTCTTTTTTATTGCAATTTTGATAAACCTCTTTATTTATATTATAATATATGGCTATTATATTAAAATAGAAATATATTTTAAATAGATACCTGGATTCAACAAGTAAGTGCAACTCTTAGTTGACATAACAGGCAAGTTGTAGT
>JAOZSR010000129.1 GCA_029939575.1 Fidelibacterota bacterium | reverse complement strand
CCGTGTCATCAGCGTAATCCGTGTTCTATCATTTTTCAGTGTTCACCCGTGTCATCAGCGTAATCCGTGTTCTATCATTTTCCAGCACCCATCCATATCATTTGCATAATGCATATTATATCTATTTTTTTTGTGTTTATCAACTTTAAAATTCGACTTATGAGTGTAGAAAATACTTCCCTGTTTAACTTAGTTTTTTTCTATTGCTATTCGACCGATAAAAACAAAATAATTTAAATTCTTCATTCTCTGTTGTTTTTTTTAGAAAAAAAATATATATTCCCTATCAAAATGGTAGGAATTAAAAAGCGAGACGATATAAATATAATAATAGTTATGAAATTTCAATTAAATAAAAGGTTTTAGTCAAAAATTAAGACAAAAAATGATGACTGAACTGCAAAAAAAAATCGTTGAATTAAAAGAAGAAAAAAATGCTGTAATTTTAGTACATAATTACCAACGTTCAGAAATCCAGAAAATAGCAGATTATCTTGGTGATTCGTTAGGATTGGCTAAAGAGGCAGCAAAAACAAATGCAGATATTATTGTTTTTTGCGGTGTGATGTTCATGGCAGAAACCGCAAAAATTTTGTCTCCTGATAAAACAGTACTAATTCCGGAACAGGATGCTGGTTGCCCTATGGCCGATATGATAACTGCGGAAGATGTAATAAAATTAAAGAAGCAACACCCTGAGGCAAAAGTTGTTTCTTATGTGAACACTAACGCTGATGTAAAAGCAGTAACTGATGTTTGCTGCACATCCTCAAATGCTGTTGAAGTTGTCAAAAACATTGACTCAAAAAAAATAATTTTTACTCCTGATAAAAACCTGGCTTCATGGGTTCAACGTTTTGTTAATAAAGAAATAATAGTTTGGAATGGATTCTGTTATGTTCATGATCGAATTTCAGTTGAAGAAGTGATACAGGCAAAAAAAGAAATGCCGGATGCATTAGTTTTGATACATCCTGAATGTGACAAAAAAGTTGCTGATTTAGCAGACAGAGTTGGGTCTACAAGTGATATGATTCGGTTTGCGAAAGAATCGGACAAAAAACAGTTTATTATTGGCACAGAGTTAGGCCTCATCGAAAGATTACAACGAGAAAATCCTTCAAAAGAATTCTACTCTGCCGGAACTGTTAAAATTTGTCAAAACATGAAAAAAATCACATTGGAAAGTGTTTACAATTCTCTTTATTATGGAAATTACAAAATTAACTTACCTGAAAAAACCATGAAATTTGCCAGAAAGTCTTTAAATGAGATGCTGAAATATGATTAATATCTGAAGGAAAAATTATGTGGCAATTATCAACAAAAGGTAGATATGGGACTAGAATAATGTATCAATTGGCTATGAAATATGGTAATGGCCCGATGTTATTAAAAGAAATTGCTGCAAATGAAAACCTTCCTCTAAAATATTTAGAACATATTATTCCGATATTAAAAAAACATAAATTGGTGATTTCTACCCGCGGTCCGCAAGGCGGATATCAATTATTCAAAGATCCAAAAGATATTTCAATTAAAATGATAATTGAAGCTCTCGAAGGTGATATTGCGCCAACAAGTTGTGTTGAATCTCCACAAGTTTGCGAAAAAAATACAACTTGCAAGTCACGAAAAATATGGGCTATTGTTGATGAAAAAATAAAAGAGACCTTAAAAAATATCACTCTGCATGACATGATCGAAGATAATATGGAAAATTCTTTATGCAAAAATATAGTATTATAGATTGAATAATAATAATAAAAAGGAGAAAAAAATGAGAAAATTAAGTTATTTCATGGTAGTTTTGGCAGTATTGGTTTTGGCAACAAATTTATCAGCTCAATGTTGTGATAAAACCAAAACATCTGATGCAAAACAAGAAAAAGTTGAGAAATGTTGTGACAAAAAAACTGATTCCTGTTGTAATAAAACAGAGATATGTGCTCACTGTGGTGAAGTCAAGGGTTCTGAAAAATGTTGCAACAAGAATGACAAGAAAAAATGTTCAAAAGGTGATATGAAAAAAAAATCACATGGTTGTAGCAAGAATTCCAAAGATATGGGTAAAGCAGAACTATGTCCAAAATGTGGTGAAATAAAGGGAACAGACACCTGCTGCAAGACCTAATGTAAAACTATTTGCCCTAAATTCGAGAAATTCAAAAATCTCCCGGATGTTGTATTGAAAAAAAAAACATCTTAAAGAAAATTTATAAGCGAAAGGCCTAACACAGGCTTTTCGTTTATAAAAAATATTGTGCCTGTGCAATTGAAAATGAAAATTTGGATTGTTATTATTGATGGACAATGAAAAAAAAACTTTAAAAATTATGATTGAACTTTATTGTAAGAAACATCATAATTCTAAAAAAAATACTCTATGTGATTCATGCTTGGAATTGTTTAACTATGCAATTCAACAATTAAAAAAATGTCCCATTAAAGAGGAAAAACCGGTATGTCAGAAGTGTCCAATCCATTGTTATAAACCAGAAAAAAGAGAACAGATAAGAAAAATAATGCGATATTCGGGACCGAAAATGATTTTTTACCATCCGATAATTGCAATTAAACATCTTATAAATAAAACTAAAAACTAAGTGAATTAAAAATCGAACAAACCAAATTAATAAAGGAAGTTAATCCTTTTAAATATAAAATTTGTAATTATTACAAATTTTATATTATTACTTGATTTCTTTTTGTATTTGGTGTAACATCTACAAGTAGTGTGAAGATAGTAAGGTTTAAAAGTTTAACAAAGGAGGATAGTGATGAATTGGTTTGACCGAATTGTGTTATTAGCAACAGGATTAGTTGCAGTATATCTGGTTTTTCGTCTTTTTCAGGATTACAAGAAAAATAACAAAGCATGTCATGATATTTATTATATCATTTCATTTGTAGTTTTGTTTGTATCTGGTGTTTTATTGATCATTTTTTCTTATGATATTCTGCCAAGACCATGCGTAATTATTGTTACTACATTATTACCTATGGGTATCGCCACAGGATTGGTAACAGAGTTTCACAAAAAATATGGAAAAGCGTACCTGATATTTGCAATTGTGGGACTTATTGCAATTGCAGCAACCCGTTTTACAGATGCAGGGGCATTGGCTACAGTATCCCTGGCATTTTTTCATTCCATCGCCGGGTTAACAATTGTGGCAGTACCATATTTAGCAGTACGTAACAAACTTGTTCCAGGTGGATTTATCTTTGTTTCAGTTGGCGGAATTCTTATCGGATTAGGTGGGATTGCATTGGCTTTCCTGAAATCCGGTGGCCAATTACTTTTCTTTTCCCAGGAATTTGTAATGGCAATTTTAGCTCCATTACTGCTACTTATGACTCTGGCATATACTTGGGGTTTTGTAAAGAAAATATTAGCAGAAAAAGAATAATTTTTAATCCAATTATTCATTATTACTGTTAAAGTTAAAGGGGCATCGTAATGCAATTTATTAAAGAACGTTTCAATTATCTTTTTCAATCAACCAAAGGCCTTGTTTTAGTGGCCATATCTTTGATCTCTGTAGTTACTGCGATCTGGGGAACACTTTCCGGGCCAATGGCTGAATGGGGTGTGAAAGATATTACTGTAAAACTTTTAGGTATGCAATTGAATCCTATTGAGAGAACCGGAAGAATAATTATCCTATATCATTCTATCGCAATGGCAGTTATTGCTATCGAGGTATATCTGCTTACATCCATCATTCGGATGAAAAAAAGCCAGCAAACTTCAATTAATGCCAGTGTTACTGTTGGTTACTTAATGGCAATGATATTTGGTTTACAATTCGCTTATTTTGGCTATAATTATATCTTTCATAGTTTATTCATTGTCGGACAGTCATTAATATTTTTCTCAGGTCTTCAGTTGATGGTTGCTCTATGGCCATGGGATAAAAAATATTATGTCCAGGATATGGAGTTCGCCCATACCAAAAAAGGTGTGGATCTTGAACGGGTTGCTCTGTTTGTCATGACCGTTGCCACACTCGGCTCTGCAATATTTGGTGCTGTAGCCGGCTCTATGTTTGGAAACGGATTTGAAAGTTTTCTGGCTGAAGACTTGATTAGAGTTCCACATAAAAGTGCACTCCAATTAGCAATTATAGGTCATTTGCACATCATGCTAACTCTGATTGCAATAGCTGTGACAATTATTATTGGCCGCTGGCTGAATTTCAAAGGAATTTTCCACAAAATTGCGATGCCCCTTATGATTTTTGGAACAATTGTTATAACCTTGGGAGTTTGGGCAGTTGTACCATTCGAATCAATTGCTCATATAATAATATACGTAGGTTCTGTTTTTGTAATGTTATCAGCTTTAATGCTGGTTATTTTTGGTTGGCGGAAATTAATTCATGATCGACTTGAGGAAATAAATGCTAAAAATCCCGGTTTTTTCACTAAAGTAAAAGCATTACTCCATGATCCTTTAAAATTTGGTCCCTTATGGCAAATGGTATTTATGAATTTTACTGTTAGTGGAGTTGGAATTTTTATGGCTGTTAAATTGGATGATATTTTCAGAGTATGGCCTGCCCGGGAAGAACGAATTGCCCTGACTGGTCACTGGCATGTATTATCTGCTATAATAGCTACAATTATATTAATGTATTTTGCTGATATTTCAGGATTAAAAGGAAAACTCAGAAAATGGTTTGGCTGGATATTAATCATTTTTTCTGATATCGCCTTTGCATCTGTTACACTTTTTTCCATGAAAAGATTATTTGTTGAAGAATATTCCCAGGGAAATTTTGTAAGCACAACAATGGCATTGGTTGAAATAGGTTTAGGAACATTGCTGGTAGCATTAGCAATATTCTTGTTGTGGAGATTGTTTGACCTTTTTAAAGCAGAAGGAATCTGGTCCGGAGATTTACAAAATCCCGAATTAGATGTAGAAAAAACATCGCCAGCTATTAATAGCGATGAAAGAAATGAGGTGATAACATGAAAAAATTATTTGTATTGATTTTAGTATCTTTGATAATGATTTCTTGTTCACCGGAAAGAAAAACAGAAATATCTCATTTTGATACGGGAATTAGCATTAATGAATGGGCAAGAATTCCTGCCGGAGAGTTTTTTAAGGGCCCTCATTGTCATGAAACAATGATAGACTATGATTATGAAATTATGAAAACCGATGTAGTTAATTCACAATATGTTGATTTTTTAAACTCAGCACTTGCAGAAAATAAAATAAAAATAATTGATGATCGGATTTTGGCATATTATCCGGGAGAGGATTTTGATAATTACGACCATGAAGTTGAAATAACTGAAGGTGATGTATTATTAATGCCTTTGAATAAAAACGGGCAAAGAATCAACTATAATAATGGAAAATTCACTGTTATAAAAAATTATGAAAATCATCCCGTAGTGATGGTTACCTGGTTTGGTAGTAAGGCATACGCCGATTACTATAATTACAGATTACCATCAGAACTTGAATGGGAAAAAGCAGCCAGAGGTACAGACAAACGCCCCTTTCCTACTGGTAATGAAATTTCAAAATATCAAGCAAATTTTCATAATAGTCATAAATTATTATCTAAGCTTTTTAATACAGATATCATTACAACACCTGTAGGATTTTTCAATGGAACTGCCTATGAGGATTTTCAGACAGAAAATAGTATCAGTCCCTTTGGATTATACGATATGGCGGGTAATGTCTGGCAATGGACTGGTGATAATTACCATGATACACACTTAAGATATATGCGAGGTGGCAGCCAGGCAAATTACGACTATAATTTAAGAGTATGGGCTCGAAATAACGGATATCCTGATTATTATGCAATAAATCTTGGATTTCGATGTATCCGTGACGTAAATTAACTAAAGACAAAGCACTATATGAAAACATTTTTCTACAAATTGAAAATATATTTACCACTCATTAAAAGTTTACAAACAGGATTATTACTTTTAACCGGTGTAACAGGTTTGCTAAGTTCTCAAATGCCAATCACTATTTTCCAATTAATTGGTCTGACTGGCAGTCTATTCCTGGCTATAAGTGGAAGCACGGTTTTAAATATGGTTTATGATCGGGATATCGATGCCAGTATGAACAGAACCGCTCACCGACCTCTTCCTTCGGGAAAAATATCCTATAAAGAAGCTCTTAGTTTTGGATTAATATTATCCACCATTGGGCTGGTTTGGGCATTTATTTTATCTCCTGTGTATTCTTTTATTGTCTTTCTTGGACTATTTATTGATGTAGGGATTTATACCATCTGGTTAAAAAGAAAGTCCGCCTGGTCAATTATCTGGGGTGGAATTTCTGGTGGAATGCCTATTCTGGCAGGACGAGTATTCGGGCTGGGTCATATCGATTTAATCGGAGCAATTTTTGCCTTATCCATCTTACTTTGGATTCCAACTCATATTATGACATTCAGTATGCATTATTATAACGATTATAATCAGGCTGGAATTCCAACTTTCCCATCAACCTATGGTTTTAAGAACACCAGATTGGTTATTGCACTTTCAAGCATAGGAGCAGCACTTGCCATTGCAATTGGTATTTATGCTATTGGTTTATCCTGGGGATATTTAAGGCTTCAGGGAGTAATGACAATTGGCATAATTAGTTTATCTGTTATTAGCATTTTCAGACCATCAGAAAAAATCAACTTTGGCATTTTTAAATATGCTTCAATTTATATGCTAATTTCAATGTTGTGTGTTATTATTGGCACTACTAATTATTAACCTGGAGAGGAAGAATTGAATAAGACCTCGATTTTAAACAGAATACTTTTATTAATTACATGTATTATCTCCGGTTACCAGATAGTAGAAGGAATGGATTATTTTAATATTATTACAACTGCTTATCTGACTTTATCTTTTGGGACTATTTTATTGTCGTGCCTATTTTTAATGATTTTTGGATCTGACATTTTAAAAAATGATATTGTAGTCGTAATTGCTTCCTTTATACCTTTGAGTTTATCACTGGGAATAGTAAATCACTATTTTGTAGCATTTCATTCAATCTATCTAATATATTCCTGTATTGGATTTATTTCACTTGTTACTACTCGTTTTTTACTTAAAGGAAAAATGTCAACTATTGTTTTGGCTGCAGTTCATGGTTCAGCCGGTATATTAATTTTTCTGTTACCTCTAATTATTTTTTTTCAACATAGAGCCAATACATCATTTGTTTTTATCAGTATGGGAGGAATACTAATTGGTGTCTCAGGATTATTATTAGCCTTTTTAAAAATTGGAAAACCAATAATTAAAGAAACCCTAATTTTAAAAATTTTACCATCAGTTTTACTAATAATGACTACTTTCTTTATTTTTGGGATAGGTGGAGTAATTTAAGTGATAAATATTGTCATTTGATAACAATAATTCATCAATTCCGCCACAGGCAAATACTTATCAATACAGATAAATGCAACAGAGATTCGCCAGAA
>JAOZSR010000053.1:19126-24631 GCA_029939575.1 Fidelibacterota bacterium | reverse complement strand
ATTGGTGGTTTCAAATCGGCGGCGAATTCAAAAATTGATGATTATATTGACAAACACAATTTGAATATTCCAAAATACAATCGTAATAATCATTTTTTTCAACCCAATTACCATGACCATATCATTCGTGATGAACAATCCTATGAAAATATTTCAAATTACATTATTAATAATGTGGTAAATTGGGAAAAGGACGAATTATTCCAATGAACAAAATCAATGAAAATGAAATCGAATTAATGGCAATTGACCTGTTGAAATCATTAGGCTATGATTATATCAATGGTTATGATATTGCCCCGGATTCATCCACACCGGCACGGGAATCCTTCGAAGAAATTCTGTTATTCAAGCGACTGGAAAATGCCATTACCCGCATCAATCCCAATATTCCATATGACAATATTCAGGATGCCATCAAACAAATTCAGCGTATAAATTCTCCTGACCTCATCGCCAACAATGAAGCCTTTCATCGTATGATGACCGAAGGAATCAAGATCACCTATCAGCATAAAGGCTACAAACGGGGAGATTATGTTCAGCTCATAGATTTTCAAAATCCTGATAACAATGATTTTCTTGTGGTGAACCAATTTACAATTGTAGAAAACCATATTAATAAACGTCCTGATGTAATTCTATTCATTAATGGTATTCCACTGGTTGTAATGGAATTAAAAAATCCAGCCAGCGAAAATGCTACAATTAAATCAGCCTTTAATCAGATTGACACTTATAAGAAAACTATTCCATCTCTATTTACATATAATGGATTCTGTATTATATCAGATGGTTTAGAAGCAAAAGCAGGTACAATCTCAGCAGGATTGAATCGTTACATGAGTTGGAAAACCGCAGACGGCAAAACCGAAGCATCGAAATTCACCGGACAACTGGAAACCCTCATCAAAGGAATGCTGAATAAGAAAACCTTACTTGACCTTATCAGACATTTTATAGTCTTTGAAAAATCCAGATCGGAAGATAAAAACACTAAAGTTATTACAATAGAAACGGTAAAAAAACTGGCAGCCTATCATCAATATTATGCCGTTAACAGAGCGGTAATATCTACAATGCGGGCTTCGGGATATTCTGTAAAGACAGAGCAAGCCCTATCTCAACACGTCCCTTTTCAAAGAGATGTCCAATCTGTCAGGGAATCCCCGGAATCCTATGGCATACAAGGAACACAAAATCAACCAACCGGAGATAAAAGAGCCGGAGTAGTCTGGCATACTCAGGGTAGTGGCAAGTCACTGTCAATGGTTTTTTATACAGGAAAAATTGTATTAATGATGGATAATCCAACCATTGTAATGATTACGGACAGAAATGATCTGGATGACCAGTTATTCGATACTTTTGCTAATTCCACCCAATTGTTAAGACAAGAGCCTATCCAGGCAAAAAATAGAACTCACCTAAAAACATTATTAAAAGTCGCTTCCGGTGGAGTGGTTTTTACAACTATCCAGAAATTCCAGCCTGAAGATGGCAATGTTTATGAGGAATTATCTGACCGTAAAAATATCATAGTTATTGCCGATGAAGCACATAGAACACAATATGGATTTCAGGCTAAAGTTATTGATGACAAGAATGAAAATGGTGAAGTGATTGGTAAGAAGATTGTTTATGGTTTTGCAAAATATATGCGTGATGCATTACCTAATGCTACCTATTTAGGTTTTACCGGAACGCCAATAGAGAAAACTGATGTTAATACTCCTGCAGTGTTTGGGAATTATGTGGATGTTTATGATATTGCCCAGGCTGTGGAAGATAAGGCTACTGTGAGAATCTTTTATGAAAGCAGATTAGCCAAAATAAATTTATCAAATGAAGGTCAAAAACTTGTTGAGGAGTTTGATGAGAAATTAGATCAATATGATTTAACCGATACCCAAAAAGCCAAGAAACGTTGGACTCAGTTAGAAGCCTTAATAGGTTCTGAGGATCGTACAAAACATATTGCTAAAGATCTGATAAGTCATTTTGAAAAAAGGCAGGAAGTATTTGATGGAAAAGCAATGATTGTGACAATGTCCAGAAGAATTGCTGCGAATCTATATGAGGAAATTATAAATCTTCGCCCGGAATGGCATTCTGATGATCTTGATAAAGGTGTAATAAAAGTTGTAATGACTGCTTCATCTGCAGATGGTCATAAAATGTCAAAACATCATACTTCTAAACAACAGAGAAGATCTTTTGCTGATCGGATGAAAGACCCTGATGATGAATTAAAAGTTGTTATTGTATGTGATATGTGGCTTACCGGATTTGATGTTCCATGCCTTAATACTATGTACCTTGATAAGCCCATGAAAGGTCACAATCTGATGCAGGCAATTGCTCGGGTGAACCGAGTTTACAAAGATAAAGAAGGTGGATTGATAGTTGATTACCTTGGTGTTGCTGCTGATCTTAAGAAGGCATTATCCTTTTATTCTTCCAGTGGTGGTAAAGGTGATCCGGCAATTGCCCAGGAACAGGCAGTTCAGATGATGTTGGAAAAAATGGAAGTGGTATCTCAAATGTTCCATAATTATCCATATGAAGAATATTTTAATGCTGATACATCCGGAAAATTATCTATTATTTTAGAATCGGAAGAACATATTCTTGGGTTGGAAAATGGTAGAAAAAGATTTATCAATGAAGTAACAGCATTATCAAAGGTTTTTGCTATTGCAATTCCACATGATCAGGCAATGGATATAAAAGATGAAGTATCCTTCTTTCAGGCTGTAAAATCAAGGTTAGTAAAATTTAGTGGTCCTGGGTCCGGACCTTCAGATGAAGATATGGAAACTGCTATTCGTCAGATAATTGATGAAGCCCTTGTCACTGATGATGTAATTGATATTTTTGATGCTGCCGGAATAAAAAAACCGGATATTTCTATTCTATCAGAAGAATTTCTAATGGAAGTACAAAATATGGAGCACAAAAACATTGCCATAGAAGTTTTGAAAAAATTACTTAACGATGAAATCAAAGCACGCTCCAAAAAGAACCTGATCCAAAGTAAATCTCTTATGGAGATGTTGGAAGATAGTATCAAACGATATCATAATAAAATCCTAACTGCGGCTGAATTTATAGAAGAACTGATTCGCCTTGGTAAAAAAATACACAATGTGGATCAGGAACCCGAAGAGATGGGACTCACAGATTATGAATATGCTTTTTACATTGCTATTGCTAATAATGAAAGTGCCCGTGATGTTATGGGCAAAGAAAAGTTACGCGACCTGGCCATTGTCCTTTATGAAAAGGTAAAATCCAATGCCAGTATCGACTGGACAATCAAGGAATCAGTTCGGGCAAAACTAAAAGTAGTTGTAAAACGTACACTTCGGAAATACGGTTATCCGCCTGATATGCAAAAACTGGCAACAGAAACAGTATTGCAACAGGCCGAAATGATCGCAGACGAGATAATTAATAAATGAGGACTTTATATTATGGAAAAATTTATTAATAACAGACGGGAATTTTTAAAGAAAAGCATAATAGGTATTGGTGCCGGTTTTCTAGCATCAAACACTTTATTTGCAGGTACTAATAAAAATGAAAAGCCTAATATTCTATGGATTGTAAGTGAGGATAACAGTCCCTTTCTTGGTTGTTATGGTGATAAAAACGCCACAACTCCAAACCTTGACAAACTTGCCCAAAAAAGTATTGTATACGATAATGCTTTTTCAAATGCTCCAGTATGTGCTCCAGTGCGAAACACATTAATAACCGGAATGTTTGCAAGCACACTTGGTTGTCATAATATGCGAAGTCAAAATTCGATTCCTGAAAACATTAAATTTTTCCCTCAATATCTTAGAGAAGAAGGATATTATTGTACAAATAATTCCAAAGAAGATTATAACACAATAAAACCAAAAAATGTTTGGAATGAGTCAAGTGGTAAAGCGCATTATATGAATAGGAATAAGAACCAACCATTTTTTGCCATTTTTAATACGGGTTTAAGCCATGAACATAAAATCCATTACGTCGAATTATTTGAAAAAGAGAAACTCAAACATAAACCCGAAGATATGGAACTTGCTCCATACCATCCTGATCTACCGGATATCAGACAATGCTATGCAAATTATTACGATTATGTAACACTAATGGATGCAAAAGTTGGAGAACTACTTGCTGAACTTGACAAAAACGGATTGTCTGATAATACTATTATTTTCTATTATTCTGATCATGGTGGAGTATTACCACGGAGTAAACGATTTATTTTTGAATCTGGTACAAGAATTCCATTAATGGTACATTTTCCTAAGAAATATGAACATCTGGCACCATCAAAATCTGGTACTCGTAGTGACAGATTAGTTAGTTTAATAGACCTACCACCAACTTTATGCAGTCTGTTAAACATAAAAATCCCAAAACAATTTCTAGGAAAAGCCTTTTTAGGTGAGAATATAGCCAAAGACCCGGAATATGTTCATTTCTTTAGAAACAGAATGGATGAGCGATATGATATGATGCGGGCGGTTAGAGATAAGGATTTCAGGTATATTCGAAATTATATGCCCCATAGAAAATATGGTCAGCATATATGGTATCTTTGGAGATCAACTGCAACACGAGCCTGGGAAAAAGCCTTTAAAGAAGGAAAATGTAATGAAATACAAAGTCGTTTTTGGGGTTTCAAAGAACCTGAAGAGTTATATGATATTAAAAAAGATCCACATAATGTTAATAACCTCGCTTCCAATCCAGAATATAAAGATGTTTTGAAAAGGATGAGACAGGAAACACAAAGATGGGTTAGAGAAAATCATGATGCAGGATTTATACCAGAAGGAATGATGGTTGATCAGGCTGAAAATACAACTATCTATGAAATGACTCATGCTGCTAATTTCCCAATTGAGCAAATTATTGAAACTGCTGAACTGGCATCAGAAAAAGATGCTAAAAATCTACCGGAATTAATAAAAAGACTTTCATATAAAGAACCTGCAATAAGATATTGGGCTGCTACAGGATGTACTATTCTTGGACAAAAAGCAAAAAAGGCAAAACCAAAATTGAAAGAACTGCTAAATGATCCTGTTGCTGATGTAAGAATTACAACAGCTGAAGCACTATGTAAACTTGGGGATAAAAAACTTTCTCTTGATTTACTGGTTAATGAATTAAAAAGTAATAATCCAGGGATACAACTTCATGCTCTAAATGTTCTTGATGCACTGGAAGATGATACAAAAACGGTTTTAAAAGATGTAATACAGGTAGGTACAAGGTTAAAAAATTCTGATCCCGACTTTCATAAAGCTTTTACTCAATTAATAAAAAAATTGAAGCCCGGGTGGGAAGACTATGTGATTTGGTAAATAAATGGTGATTTAATAATGGCAGATACCAATATTACTATCACATTGAGCCCATCGAAATGTGTATCGGAGTTCAAGTCTTAGGAGCAAACAATGACAACCAGAAGGTCAATTGTGTGATTATGTAACTGAC
>JAOZSR010000053.1:0-19026 GCA_029939575.1 Fidelibacterota bacterium | reverse complement strand
AATATACTTCCTGATAAAGACGGAAGATGATTGACCATATCAGATTTTAATAACTTGTATCTTTTTCATAAATTTATTTACAAATAATATTTTTTATCACATTAATATTCAGGGAATCTTCCCGGTTTTTTCCGGCGGTGATTGTATAAAATTGCTCCACTGAAGTGATCTTTTGGTCATCAACCGAAATAACCTGATCACCTTTGGACAGACCATATTTTTCGCCGATACTCTCTTCATTTACTCTGGTAATTAGAATTTTGTCCTCATCCAATTTCACTGTAATTCCAATATCCGGGTAATGCTCTTTTTCAGGCTGATTTACAGCAATCACATAATCAGCAATTCCCCGGGAAAAACGGGCAAATGGCTTTTGGGGTTTTCCCATTTTTTTCATCATTGGAAATTTTTCTGTTTCCTCATCCTTTTGTTCTGATATAAATACCGGGCAAATCGTAGTAATATTTACATTATCTTCCGCCTCTTTATATCTAAAAGGAATTCCAAGTTTGTAAACAACATGATTGTTACCGGCAATAATAATTCCGGTATAATCTTTATAATCTTTTTTTGCCAGAGTTTCTCTCATAGATTCGGCCATAATAACATCCCAGGCTTTTTGAGCCATATAAATATTTTTAAATCTCGTCGGCATTTGAAAAACCATATCGCCAAATATTCCTTTTATAAAATATTCATGTTCCGGATTGGATATATTTATATTTGGGAAAAGATCTTGTTCTTTTTGTGAAAGTTTATCAAAACCTTTTCTGGAAATGGTGTGAACAATATCTCTGGGGAGATTTAATCCTATAACTTTAATTTTATTCTCCTTAATCACATCCATTATTAATCTGGTAAAGCCATAATTAAAACTTTTACTTTTGTACCAGCCGGTTTTTTTTAACAATTCCTCTTCACCTATTTTGCCCAAACGCCACTGTTCCAATATTTCGTTATGTTCACGTTTAAAAAACTCAAACCCGACAACAAGTTTCGGATTACTTTTTACTAATGATTGGATAAAATCGCGCTGAAATGTATGGCATTGATAATTTGTGTGAAATTCACCTATTACATAAACATTGGTATTTTGGGTTTGATTAATAATATTTTCAATTAATACTTCATCACCGGTAGATGTCTGAATCATTTTATTCTCAGTGATTTTATCAATTATCAATTTGTTTTTTAAAGGACCAATTGTTAAAACATCCTGATTAAATTCAGCAAATACAGAAGTTGAATAAAGTGATATTGAAAAAAATATTGTGAGCAATGTTTTATTCTTGAATTTCATTTTTTTTCATTCCTTTTTTATTTGTAATCATATTTTAAACATTGGGAATAGTATTATATTATTTCTCTGTTAAAGTAATTTTTGTAAATGATTTTTTTCCATTCCGAATATAAACCAAATCCACAGAATCGCCAGGTGAAAAAGTTTTCAGAGCATTGGAATAACCTCTTAAATCAACAATTTCAATATCCCCCATTTTGATGATTATATCACCTTTTTCCAAACCTGCTTTATTTGCCGGAGAGCCTTCCGAAATTCCACCAATTCTCACACCTTCACCGGAAAAAGTAAAATCAGGCATTGTGCCGGCCGAAACTCTTCTGCCTTTTTTACCGGATTTTGATTTCACGGCTTTTTTATTACTGCCGGTAAAAGTCAGGGCATCTTCTCTTTCAGCCAAATAGAGAATACATTCTTTGACAAAACTTGCCACTTTTACCATTCCACCGACATCAATTTTATCAAAAGTGTCTGTAGGTTTGTGATAATCCCGATTAGGTCCGGAGAAAAATTGTACAGCCGGGATTCCGGCATTGATAAAACTCATCTGGTCGCTGGCATCAAGTTCCTGAGTGACAATTTCTGCATTTACACCAGTTACATAACCGGTTCCCATAAACATAAATTTCCACTCCCTGGCACTGGAAGCATTAAGGATAAGTAATTTATTTTTCCCGAGACGACCAACAGTATCAAGATTTAATACGCCTATTATTTTTTTTGCCGGAAAGCCTTTCATGTTTTTTACATAATATTCAGAACCTTTTAATCCATTTTCTTCCCCTGAAAAAGCTACAAAAATAATTGTTCTTTGCGGCTTTAAACTTTTCCCCAGGATCTGTGCCAATTCTGTTATAACAGCTATTCCGCTGGCATTGTCATCAGCACCATAATGAATTTTCCCCTCATTTCCCTTACGAACATCAGGCCATCCATAACCAAGGTGATCATAATGAGCACATACAATCACAGATTCATTTTCCATAGCTTTATTGGTACCCGGAATAATTCCGATGATATTTTTTAAAGAACCCTTATTACCTTTTTTATCAATTACATCTTTCCATTCCTGTATGAAAGTACCATTATCAGCCCCCGGTTCCAGTCCGGCGGATTGGAATTTTTTAGTAATATAATCAGCGGCTTTCTCAATTCCTGCGGAGCCCAGGCCCCGACCTTCAAGTTCTTCACTTGCCAAATATTCAACAGTTTTCATCATTCTATCAGAAGAAAAAACCGGTGCCAATCGCGCCAAAGGTTCACGCTTTGGCAAATCCAGAGCAATTTTTTCAGGTGTCTTTTTATATAATTCTGCATTCATCGGTGAATTCACAGCCTGCCATTGACCTTTACCAATATTTGTAGGCTCATTACCCTGAAAAACCAGGTAACTATATTTTCCATAATGAATTAATTTTCTGACTAATCCGGCAACAGCCTCCTGATTTTCAATAGTAAGCAATCCGATTACAGAAGATGACTTTTTGGGATGGCGCGCTGTAACGATAATACTATTTTCCCCGAATTCATAAGTTGATTTCCCCAGCCTAATGGTCTCATCATTAATATTGGCATCAAATTTTTCTACACAATTTTTGAATAATGGCGAAAATTTATTTTCCTTACCAAAGATCCAAAGCGATTTATCGCCGGGTATTTCAGAAATTTCATTATCAAAAACCACTTCCACTTTTTTCTTTTTATCCTCTGACCAGATCGAGGCTAATTTTTTATAATTCACTTTCTGTTTTTCAGAAGCTTGTGATGGTAAAATTATTGCTATTTCATCAGAACTGAATATTTTGGATAATGCCGGCGGTATTTCAAGATCATTGAGTTTGCGAAATACGTTGAACTGAGGATCAACACGAACCATTAAAGGCTCTTCATCAAAAACCAGCTTAAATTTTTCTGATTTTTTAACCATTTCCACTTGTTTTTCCAGGATTTTGTTTTTGAAGGAAATAAAAACCGGTATCTTCAATGAAAAAGCCGGTTCTTTTTGAATCTGATTTAAAGTAAAATCTAAATTGTATTTATCGTTTGTTTTCCGCACTTTCAGTTGATTAATAGTAAGTTCCGGCGCCCCGGTACGCTCAACCCATTGCTGAAAGAAATTTTTATAATCCTTGTCTGTTACAGATTCAAAGGCTATTCGAATATCATCAAAGGAAGCAAATTTATATTTATTGTCACGGTAAAATTTCTGGAATCCTTTGAGAAATAATTCATCACCAAGTTCATATCTCAGCATATTAAACATCATCATAGATTTGCCATATCCGATTGCAGCAGAAGAAGCATTGTAACGGGATTTGAATTTTGTCAAAGGAAAATCATTATCAGGATTTACATAATTTGTAAATTCCTGCAAAGTTGATCTGCGATATCCAACCGCTTGTCCCCGCTGTTCCTTTATCAGGTGATCAGCCATGTAAACTGTAATTCCCTCACACCAATTACCTGAATCAAAATCTACATAAGCACTGTTTCCCCACCAATTATGTAAAAGTTCATGAGGATAAGATGAATGCAGAATAAATGGAAAACGGATTACTTTTTGACCTAACAAAGTAAAGGAAGCCATTCCCCAGCCTGTTTCCCAAAAATTTTCAATAAGTGCAAATTTAGAAAATGGATAAGGGCCGATCAGATCTCTGTACATTTCAAGATATTGAGCAGTTGTTTCCAAATATTTATTTGCAAGATTTTCATCAGGTGTTCTTAAATAAGCCATTACTTTTACTGCTCCGGCATCATAATCATAAAGACTAAACTTTGCTGCGATCAGGTAAATTTCTTCCATTGGATTTTGTGCTGTCCAATGAACGATTCTTTGATTTTTCTTAATCTCATGAACAGTTCTTTCTCCCTGGCTTGCTACGTCCCATTTTTCCGGCACAATTGCCGTCAAATCAAATGTTACCAAATCATCATTAAACCATGGAACCCAGTAGGTCGAGCCTGCCAAAAAAACGCCTTCTTCCGAAATCAATCCCGGAGTATTGCTGAAACCACGAGCATATTGCTCAGATTCTTTTATGGGATAATAAATTTTTCCTTTGTAACTAATTGTGAAAATTGCTTCAGATCCACTTATATTTTTAAATTTTAAACTGTATTTGTTTTGTACAAAGTCTGCAGAATCAGCAAATTCGTCTATCAGTTTTATTTTTACCCCGGGAGTTTTTGATTTTAACTTCATTCCTTTGACCAGTAAAAAGGTCAAATCGTCAGTTACAAGATCTGCCGGAATAGTGATTTTATCGACAACCTTAATATAATGCTCATCCGGAGTTACTGTTGCTTTAATTTCATGATTAATAAAAGATTGGTCTGCGAAAAGGATTATTGGCAGTAAAATAACAAAAATTAATGAAATTTTTCGGATCATAGCTTCTCCATCGGTTTTGAGTGTTAGTATAAAACTTTATTACTTTTTGGTAATACATTTTCAAATAAATTTTTTATAGTAAGGTTTTCATTTTTTTCTTCTGTTGGCCTATATGTAATAATTTCTGCTACATGTTGTTAAAAATACAAACTTATACAATAAAAAGCAGTCAATATCTTAAGAAAGTCTTAAATAGAATTTTTCAGATTAATTTAAAGAGAGAGGTTGTCGGTTAAATAACAAGGGTATTTTGACCTGGCTTGAGTTGTGGGAAAATATTGTGATAATTTGAGAATCAGGATAGTTCAAAAAAAATAAAATTTTATTGCAACTTGCAATTTTAATTCTCAAATTAATATCTGGTTTAATAGACATTTAACCTGATTATGGCAATTTTTTAAATAAGTAACATTATACTAAAAGTACAATTAATAACTTTGTAAAATTTCATAACATTATGTTAAAAAGAATATTACTAATTTTTCTTGTTTTAATTGCGGCTGTATATCCGGCCTTTGAGGTTCAGGTGGTCCGACCCTCTTTGATTGCCAGGGGAAATATTGGTTCTTTGCATCCGGGATCTTTGAATCCGGCTGCTAATATTGAGAGAGAGGGATATTATTTTGGAGTAAATTATTCAAATCTTTTTGGTTTAAAAAGTCTGCAGTTATGGAATTTTGATTTTAGTTGGAGTAAAAACAGGAAAACAGCCTATTCACTTTATATAAGTTCTTTTGGAAATAATATTTACCAGGAAAATACATATAATTTGGGATATTCACGTTTATTCAAAGATAAAATTTCCGTTGCTATGAAAGTAAGTTTTTATGATCTGGTAATTGTGGGATTTGACAGAACCGGTGCTCTGGGACTTTCATTTGGAGCCAAATTTTATCTCACTGGGAATCTTAATGCTACTCTTTTGTTTCAAAACATAAATCACCCTAAAATTATTGAAAAACACGAATCTCTGCCGGAAACTTTTTCTTCTGCAATCCAGTGGCAACCGACACAACAAATTGAAGTTAATCTGGAAATTTTTAAAGATTCAATTTTTCCCTTTGTTACCAGAACAGGAATAAAGGCAGACTTTTTAAAATACTTTTATATAATGATGGGAGCGGAATTCAATCCGGATTGCGGGACTGGCGGACTTGGTGTTTTGTGGAAAACAATTGACATCGAAGCTGCGATTCGCAGACATGACAATCTGCCGGATTCTTTTTATTTTGGATGCAATATTTCAATCAAATAAAATATATTTTTTATGAAAGTTTGATAATTATTTTTTTTGTGTTTAGTTGTAATTATTTATATGGACAATTGAATATTGAAGATATGATTTGTGATGGTTATCTTTCTTTTGATGAATCTTCTGAAGAAGAAATTGCGGAATTAATTGATTTTAGCAGAGAAAATCCCCTGATTTGGGAAGAAGCACAAATGGATGATCTGGATGGTTTACCACTGAATCATTTTCTTATAGAAATATTAAAAAATGTTAAGAGGAAAAATAAAAAATATTCTACCCAACAGGAATTTATCCTGGACCTTGGAGTAAATGAAATTGAAGCAGAAATTATTTCTATTTTTGTCAGAGTAAAACCTCCACCAAAAGAATATTCCGGCTATTTTTCTTCATTCACAGCTTTCACAAATAAAACCCAGGGTTATAATCTTACTAAAAATTTAAACAGAATTCGTACTAATTATACATCAGGCAATTTCTGGGGTTTTGTAACTGAATGTGATCAGGATGAGCCACAGGTTTGGGATTATACCAATTTTTCATTCAAATCAACTTTTTGGAACAATCGTCTGACAGCCATGATCGGTTCTTTTAGATTTGCCTGGGGACAGGGAATTATTTTTTCCAGGAGTTATTTTAACAGCAAAAGCAGCCGGGCTGTAAATAATATGAAGGGTGACAAAACGGGCTTATTCAATTATTTGGGAACCGATGAGAACAGGTTTTTTCATGGACTTGGCAGTTCGTTAAAATTTAATAAAGTGTATTTATATTCCTTTGTTACAAATACCGGGCTTGATGCAACTTTATCAAATGGTGTCGTCGAAAATTTCAGAACCAGTGGTTTTCATATTTCTCAATCTCAGGAAGAAGCACGAAATCTAATAACAGAAAAAGTATTCTGTACTGCTGCGGTTAGCCAAAATTCATTTCAACAAACCGGATTTTTATTATATGGAAATATATATTCAGATCCTTTATTATTTCTAAAGATGTCTGATAAAATTTATGGTGGTTCGGTTTTCCACAAAACCAATGTAAAAAATTTCTCTTTTTCCGGGGAGTGCGTTTTCCAGGGCAATGGTGAATATGGATTTATGGAATCGGGGAAATATCAGGTTGACAATGTTATCCTGTGTATTGGATTTCGGAGATTTTCACCCGGTCTTTATTCCAGAATGGGAAATCCGGTCAAAGAATTTTCCGGCTCGGCATCTAATGAAAAAGGATGGTATTCCGGAATAGAAATCAGGACTAACAGGGGTTTGTACCTTTCGTCATATTTTGATGTTTTTAATGAGATTGTTTCTCAGGGAAATGGGGAGTCTGTTATTTATGGAAATGAAAGTTTATTGTTTGTAAGAAAAAAATGGAAAGATTTGCCAGACTTGTTTTTTAAATTTAAAAGAACAGTAAAAAATCAAACAACAGCCGATATTCCCACTGTGAAGAAGATTGATTTAATGATAAAAACGCAGTATAATATTTTCCCAAATACGCGGCTGGTTTGCAGATTCAACAAAACACTGGTTACCGGAAACCAGGTTCATGAAAGAGGTTCAGCCATTAATTTTTCTTCTAAATTGACTAATCATTTTGGAGTTTTTATTTTTGGGGTGACTTACTTTTATTCAAGTTCCTTTGATAGTAGGATTTATCTTTATGAGCCCGGTATGCCACGCAGATTTAATATTTTATGTTTATCCGGAAATGGGAATCGCGTTTTCCTGGTTTGGCAAAATAAGATAAGCGAACTCTTTGAATTGGATTTTTCTCTTAAAACACAAACAAAGTTTAATCAGGATAATAACAAAAAAATCCAATCTTATTTTATAGAAATGCAATTGGTTGTTGATTTCTGAGTTCAAAATTTGTAATTTTCGCCGATTCTTATGAAATTAAAATACACTTTGCATATCATACTCTTTTTATTAAACTTTTGCTTTGCACAGCAATTGACAATAATCTATCCAACTCCTGAGGTGGGAGAAGGGGACATAAAAGTTGTTTATTATAACAACACTCCTTATATGTCAGCTTTGGAATTTGCAAATCTTTATAAAGTACGCACGTATAATCGTAAAGAAACCGGAAAAATCGTTCTCTATTTTAAAAATGCCAAAGTTAAGCTGGCTACATCCTGCTCTTTTATTACTGTTGGAAATGATATTAAACACATGTCTCAACCGGTTTTATTAGCCGAAAAAGATTTTTATGTTCCCGTATACCCATTTTTAAATATTATCAAAGAAACTGTTATACCGGGACTCCAGTTCACAATGTCAGCCACTGAAAAAATATTTGTTTTTAACAAAAATGAAAACAAAACCAAAGAAATATTAGGTGACACGAAAACTAAATTGACAGATATCATCATCCAGGAAAGACGAAATGGATTGGTAATCAGAATTCCGACTCAGGGCGCACCAATTTCCGATAAAAACATGTCGTCATTTTTTAAGGATGATATTTGGTTTTATTTAACAGTATATGGTGGTGTTTGCGATCCAATGGACCTTACCAAAATCAACCCGGCCAGTTCAATTTCCAAAATCGAAGCAATCAAAAATGATGCTTCCGTCCAATTATCTTTTCGTTTAACCCGAAAATTTATTTCAAAAGATATTCATTATGACCAACGTACAAAAAGTATTTTATTGTCTTTAAATTTACCACTCAACCAGGTTATCAAGAAAAAACTTGCCGAGGCAAAGACCGAGTGGATAATTGATACAATAGTAATTGATCCGGGACATGGAGGAAAAGATCCCGGCACTTTGGGACGTTGGGGATATAAGCATGAAAAAGATATTGTGTTGGATGTTGCATTGCGACTGGGAAAACTGCTTGAAAAACATAAAGATTTAAAAGTAGTATATACCAGAAAAAAAGATGTTTTCGTTCCACTTTGGAAAAGGACTGAAATTGCCAATAAAAGTGGTGGAAAATTATTTATAAGTTTGCATGTAAATGCCTGTGCCACAAAGTCGGTCAGTGGAGTTGAGTTTTATCTTTTGCGGCAGGGAAAATCTCAAGATGCCATTGATGTAGCCAGAGCTGAAAATGCAGTAATAAAGCTGGAAGCCCCGGAAGATAAGGAAAAATATGCGGGTTTTGATAATATCTCCAATATTATTGCCAATATGGTACATTCTGTTGATATGCATGACAGTGAATCAATGGCAGATATTTTTTCTAAGAATTTCAGTAAAAATGTAAAAATAAAAAATCGAGGAGTCAAGCAGGCTGGATTTTATGTTCTTGTTGGAGCCTCTATGCCCAAAGTATTGGTCGAACTTGGATATAATTCAAACAAAAGCGACTCGAAAAGAATGAATAGTAAATGGCATCGGCAACATCTTGCTGAGACTATTTATGCCAGTATTATTGAATTTAAAAAGGCAAGTGATCAATCTCTCAGTGGTAAATAATGTAAGACTGCTATTAATTTAACCCTCATTTGTTTAGGTAGAATATGAATTTGGAAAATAAGTTTGATATTCATGCATTATCATTAAAAAAAAGTATAATAAAACGTGTTTTCTTTTTTCGGATCTGTGGTTCCGGTATGGGCTCTGCTGCATGTCTATTAAAAGAAAAAGGGTATGATGTAGAAGGTGCTGATAGAGAATTTTCACCACCAATGAGTAATTATCTCGCATCTACAAAAATTAAATGTTACAATATCTCAGAAATAAATAAAGAATATCTTCAAACCTTTGATTTAATTGTTGTTGGAAATGTCGTTGGACGAAATAGCCCGGATGCAAAATTTATTGAGAATTGTAATGTACCTTTTGCGTCTTTTCCAGCCACTCTTGGGGCTTTAATACTAAAAGAGCAAAAGGTTATTGGTATTTCCGGTACTCACGGGAAAACTACTACAACCTATTTGCTGACCCAAATTTTTAAAAATTTAGGTTATAATCCCGGATATTTAATTGGTGGAATTATTAACAATAACCCACCATCAAGAATTGGTGATGGTAATTATTTTTTCATTGAATCTGATGAATATGACTCTGCTTATTTTGAAAAAATATCAAAATTTAGAATGTATTGCCTGGATCATTTGATTTTAACTTCCCTGGAATTTGATCATGGTGATATTTTTCCTGATTTAGAAGCAATCAAAGATCAATTTAGAGCCTTGATCCCTGAGGTCACATCTGATTTTATTTTTAACGATTCATATCCGGCTATTATCGACTTGTATAACGAATTCAAAGATAATGAAGCACATAAATATTTTTTTTATAGCGAACAGTCAGAAATTGGGCCTCGTATTGTTTCTGCTTATTCGACAGGAACGGTATTTAAAATGACCTTTGAGAATAAGCCACAGATTTTCCAGACAAATTTAGTCGGGTTACAAAATATTCTAAATCTATCAGCCTGTATAATTTTTGCCTATAACGAAGGAATAGCTCCGGATAAAATCAGGGAGGCTGTAAAAAATTTAGAATTGGTTCAGCGCCGTCAGGATATTCGCGGATTTTATAAAAAAAGTCTGGTTATTGATGATTTTGCACACCATCCCCGTTCTGTATCTATGACAATTAATTCAATTAAAACCCGTTATCCGGGGAAAAAGTTGTGTTCTGTTTTGTGTGCTGCATCTGCTACTGCCAGGAGCTCAGTTTTCCAGGAAGAGTTCACAAACTCACTTCTTGAGAGTGACCTCGTCATTGTGGTTCGCCCGGAACGTCCAACATCTATTAAAACAGCCAATGATCTGGACACCGAAAAAATGGTGGCTGCTATTAAAACAAAAAGTATCCCGGCCTACCATGCTGAAAATTTAAAAGAACTTCAATCATTAATAGATAAAATTAGTCAGGAAGAAACAATATTACTGATAATGAGTAATAGTACTTGCCACGGATTGTGGGAGTCCGAATTTGTAGATCAAATAACAGAAAAAGAAAATGATTAACAGTTTAGATAAAAATCTGGAATATTTATATAGTTTAGATGGGCGTGGAATACGCCTGGGATTGGCCAGAATAAAACTGTTTGTTGAATATCTGAATAACCCGCAAGCAAAACTGAAAATCATCCATGTTGCCGGAACAAATGGTAAAGGATCAACCTGTGCCATGCTATTTTCGATTTTACAGGCTCTTGGCTTTCGGGTTGGTTTGTTTACCTCTCCTCATTTATTAAAATTTAATGAACGTATCAGGATAAACAATAAGTTTATTTCTGATAAGGAAATTATAGATTTTATCAAAAAAAACCGGCCATTCATTGATAAGAATCATACAACTTTTTTTGAAACGACTACAGCGATGGCCTTAAATCATTTTGCTAATCAAAAAGTAGATTATGCAATTATGGAAGTTGGTTTGGGAGGTCGTTTTGATGCTACTAATATTGTAACACCTGTAGTTTCAATTATCACATCTCTCGGGAAAGATCATGAAAAAAGGCTGGGGAAAACAATTAAAGAAATTGCCGGGGAAAAAGCGGGAATAGCCAAGCCGGGAATACCCTGTGTAGTTGCAAAGCAACGTCCGACAATAAAACAACATCTGATTAATATTATTTCTGATAAAAAATCCACTTTTATTTATGCACCTGATATTTGTACTATTACCCGGAAAACACAATCTGTTTACGGACAAAATATAGACATCAATTATAATAATATTACTCTGGAAAATGCAATTTTACCTTTATTAGGAAAACACCAGTTAATAAACTTGCAGACAGCAATCGGTGCTATGGACCAAATTTGTGATATTGTAGCAAATAAGAAGGCTTTACAAACCGGTATTAATAAAATATTGTGGCCGGGAAGAATGCAAATATTACAAAAACAACCACTTGTTATTTATGATGTTGGCCATAATGCTCATGGAATACGGCAGGTTGTTAACTCTTTAACAAATCTTTTACCGGAGATTCAGATTGATGTATTGCTTGGATTAAAGGGGAACAAAAAGCATGATATGCTGGGTGATAGTTTAAAAAAGTTGAATGGCGAAATATTTATCACCGAGGTTCCTGATACCAGTTCATCGTCACCTGATCAGGTCTTTCGGTCTTTATTAAAAAAAATTGACAGGAAAAAATTACATATTATAAGCAAGCCAGAACAAATATTAATGAAATATAAAACCGAATTAACACAAAATGAGTGCTTATTAATTTTGGGTAGTCACTACATAGCACCAACAATAAATAAATATTTTTGTGTTTTTACTTGACAAATTAAAAAAAATATGTGAACTTAGTAGGTGTCGAATAATATATCTTCATCATAACCTATCAGGTTAAAACTGCTTAAATTTTATAATCGAAATATCTAAAGGATAAAATATGGAAAATGAGATAAAAATCTCTAACCTAAAATCAATGAAAATTAGAGAATTAGCCGATTTAGCGGCAGAGTTTGAAATTCCCAAAGAAAAAGGGGATAAAAAACAGGACTACATATTAAAAATTCTTGAGGCCAGGGCCAAAAAAGAAGGACGCCTGTTTTCACAGGGAGTACTTCAGGTAATGGATGAAGGATTTGGATTTCTTCGTTCCCAGGGTTATTCTTATTTACCTGGACCGGAAGATGTATATGTGTCGCCTTCTCAGATAAAAAAGTTTGGCTTAAAAACCGGACATATTATAATTGGACAGATACGTCCTCCAAAGGATAGTGAACGGTTTTTTGCTCTTCTCAGGATTGATGCTGTTAATTTTCTGGACCCGGATACTATTAAGGCAAAAGCACCTTTTGACAAATTGACACCTTTATATCCGGAAAGTCGTATTCAATTGGAAACAGATTTCAAAGTACTTTCTATGAGAGTTATGGATCTCCTGTGTCCAATAGGAAAAGGACAGAGAGGATTGATTGTGGCTCAGCCGAAAACCGGAAAAACAATCTTTCTGCAACAAATTGCAAACAGTGTGACTAATAATCACCCGGAAGTTGTATTAATGGTGCTTTTGATAGATGAGAGACCGGAAGAAGTTACCGACATGGAGCGTTCTGTAGATGCTGAAGTTATCAGTTCTACTTTTGACGAACCTCCGGAAAGACATGTTCAGGTTGCCGAGATGGTTTTGGAAAAAGCCAAGCGTCTTGTAGAGCTTGGTTTTCATGTTGTTATCTTGCTGGATAGTATTACAAGGCTGGCAAGAGCTCACAATGCTGTTGTTCCACATAGTGGGAAAATATTATCAGGTGGTATTGATGCCAATGCTATGCATAAGCCAAAAAGATTTTTTGGAGCAGCCAGAAACATTGAACAGGGCGGGAGTTTAACAATTATTGCTACTGCTTTAATTGACACCGGCAGCAGAATGGACGATGTGATTTTTGAAGAATTCAAAGGTACTGGTAATATGGAGCTGGTTCTGGACAGGCGTCTGAGTGATAGAAGGGTTTTTCCTGCAATTGATGTAAATCGGTCCAGTACTAGAAAAGAAGAGTTGTTACTGACTGCCGGGGAACTTGCAAGAATGTGGATATTAAGGAAATTATTGAACGAAATGAACCCGGTTGAAGCCATGGAATTTTTGTTGGGAAAAATGAAACGAACAAAGAGCAATCGGGAATTTTTAAAATCAATGAACACGTAATTATATATATTTGAATATCTTAAATAGATTTGGAAAAATGTTGATTTAAGCATATTCTTTTTGTATATTTTCTTGCTTTAATAAAAATGAGTATGGAAACAAAGGATAATTAAAAATGAAAACAAAAATACATCCAAAATATGAAATATGCCAGGTTACCTGTGCATGTGGTAATTCATTTCAAACTCGTGGAACAACCGGTAAAACACAAAAAGTAGAAATTTGTTCTGCCTGTCATCCTTTTTATACAGGAAAACAGAAATTGCTGGATTCTGCCGGACGTATCGAGAAGTTTAACCGGAAGTACAGAAGAAACGCACAAACTAATTAGTTATTTATAAGGAAAATTGGCGTATTCCACCTAATTTTTAATTTGGGCAGAATACGCCTTTTTACATTTAAAAATGAAAAAGACAATACTAGTAGGTGGGCAGGCTATTATAGAGGGCGTAATGATGCGCGTTCCCGGAGCTTATGCCGCAGCAGTAAGAAAACCTGATGGTGAAATAGAGAAAATACGCAAAGACACCCCCTCGTTTTCAGAGCGTCATCCAATTTTTAAAAAAGTTCTGCTTAGAGGCGTACTGGCATTATTTGAATCTATGAAACTTGGATTTAGTATTTTGCAGTGGTCAGCCGATGTTGCCATTCAGGCTGAAGACGAACTTCAGGGCAAAACAACAAAGAAAGAAAATAAATTTATCACTTTCATTACAACTGTTTTTGCTTTTGCTTTAGGAATCGGGCTTTTTGTTATTTTGCCGCTTTTTCTCACTACCGTTCTCTTAAATATTGAAAAAAGTGCCTTTTCCTTTAACCTGGTATCCGGAGTATTCCGAATTATTTTCTTCCTGGTTTACCTTTGGGCAATTTCTTTTATGAAAGACGTTCAGCGATTATTTCAATATCATGGAGCTGAACATAAAGTAGTATATACTTTTGAAAAAGGGAAAGAGTTAACAGTAGAAAACACACGTGAGTTTTCTACCTTCCATCCCAGGTGTGGTACAAGTTTTATTTTTATTGTACTTTTAGTATCAATTGTTATGTTTGCTTTAATAGATACTGTGGTTATCTTTTTTGTTGGGAAAATTTCATTAGGTATCAGAATATTCTTTCATCTTGCATTGTTACCGCTGGTAGCTGGTACAGGATATGAGTTTTTAAAATTAACAGCTGCCAATCAGCACAGAACCCTGGCAAGATGGTTGACTAAACCAGGCCTGTGGTTACAAAGAATAACTACAAAACCACCAACTGATGAACAGATTGAGGTTGCAATCATTTCTTTAAAGTATGCATTTGGTGACAAGTTAAAAGAATATGAAGGTAAGGAATATGTTGCTGATGCAATTGGGTAACTGAGGATTTTATGATTGAAAAATTAGAAGAGATCAAAAAGCGGTATGATGAGGTTTGTCAACAATTATATGATCCTAATATTGTAAATAACCAAAAAAAATTCAAGAATCTGAGTAAAGAAAGCAGTGATCTCCAACCAATTATTGAAAAAACAAAAATATATAAAGAGATTTTACAAAATATTAAAGACGATGAGGAAATTCTGAATGGTTCGGATAGCGAACTTAAAGAAATTGCTGTTGAGGAACTGGAAGAGTTAAAACAAGAGTTACACAAAATTGAAGAAGAATTAAAAGTACTCTTGCTTCCTAAAGATCCTAATGATGATAAGAATGTAATAATTGAAGTCAGGGCTGGCACCGGAGGTGACGAAGCCGCCATTTTTGCTGCAGATCTATATCGGATGTATACAAAATATGCCGAGCGGAAAAATTGGACTATGGAAGAATTTTCTTTGAATACGATTGGGATTGGAGGGATCAAAGAAGTGATTTTCTCTCTCAAGGGAAAAGGAGCCTATGGAATTATGAAATTCGAATCAGGCGTTCATCGTGTCCAAAGAGTTCCGGTAACAGAAACATCGGGGCGAATCCATACTTCAGCGGCTACTGTTGCAGTATTGCCAGAAGCTGAAGAAGTGGATGTTGAAATTGATCAGAGTGATATTCGAATTGATACATATCGGGCAAGCGGGGCCGGCGGCCAACACGTTAACAAAGTTGAATCAGCAATTCGGATTACTCATAACCCAAGCGGTCTGGTTGTTACCTGCCAGGATGAAAAATCTCAACATAAAAATAAAATTAAAGCTATGAAAATGTTACGAAGCCGTTTACTTGCGAAAATGCAGGAAGAAAGTGACCAAAAAATCGCAGCTAAAAGAAAACTCATGGTAGGTTCCGGTGATCGTAGTGCGAAAATCAAGACTTATAATTTTCCACAGGGACGTGTGACCGACCACAGAATAAACCTCACTCTTTACAAACTAGAGTCTATTATTGATGGAGATCTGGACGAAGTAATTGAAGCTGTTCGGGTAGCCTATAATATGGATTTACTTAAAGCAAGCACTTAATATTAATTAAAATTTTTACTGATAAACAAATTTAAATTGTTAAATTAGGATAGGATTTTTTCTTTTCCATTGTAAAATTTTATTAACTTTTTATTAACTGAATATATAAATGGCAGAATTAAAAAAAGAATGGCGTGTTGTCGATATTCTGAAATGGTCAAAAGATTATCTTGGAACCAAAGGTGTTGAATCACCACAGGTTGAAGCGGAGTGGTTAATCAGGGAAGTTCTGGATTGTTCCCGAATAGATGTTTATATGAATCACGCCAGACCGTTTTCAAAGGCAGAAAAAGCACAGTTTAAAAAATTATTACTAGAGCGGATTTCCGGCAAACCTTTGCAGTATGTTCTTGGATATACAGAATTTATGGGTCTGCGAATCAATCTTACTCCCGATGTATTAATACCAAGACCTGAAACTGAAATAATTGTCGAAAAGACCATAGAATTTATTAAGCAACGAAAAATAGAGAATCCATACATATTTGATGCCTGTACCGGTTCAGGAAATATTGCAATTTCCCTGGCATCGTTTCTAAAAGAATGTTCAGTTTTAGCAGTTGATATTAGTAAAAAGGCGCTTGATGTTGCCCTTCAAAATAGCCTGGAAAATTCCGTATCAGAAAAAATTAAATTCCGTGAATCGGATATTCTGAATAATAAATTTGTTAATGAACAATTTGATGTTATTATTTCAAATCCTCCTTATGTTGCTGGAAAATGGTATCAGAATCTCCCGAAATTAGTAAAAAATTATGAACCCCGGATTGCTCTTGATCCAGGGGAAGACGAATTTATTTTTTATAAGCATCTTGCTATTATTGGAGAGGCCAGCCTGTCAGATTACGGAATTATTTGTGTTGAAATTGGTGGTACTTACCAGGAAGAGATGATTAAGGAAATATTTGCAAAAAGTGCTCTGAGTTGTTTTTATACATTAAAAGATTATTCCGGCCATTCCAGGGCGATATTTGCCCACAAGGATTTATAAAATGGCCATTTCAAAAATTAAAGCATTTATAACCTTAACCCGTCCTTTGAATTTATTACAGGGCGCAATTGCGATCCTGGTTACTGCTACTTTAATGGATACTTTTCCAGATATAAAAAAAATTATTATCACGATTTTAATTGTTTGGGCCTATACCGGTGGTGGAAATAGTATTAATGATTTTCATGATGCGGAAATAGACAGGATAAACCGGCCTGGACGACCAATACCAATGGGGGATATTTCCAGAAAAACGGCTCTTTATTTTGCTATTTCACTTTTCTTTTTTGGCAGTTTGATATCCATTCCGATTTTAACCCCTGAGATAGTTATTATTTTAGCTATTTCGCTTTTTTCTTTGGTAAGCTATAGTTTTGTTTTTAAAACACGACCATTTTGGGGAAATTTTGTGGTAGCTTTTATCCTGGGATTTTGTTTTATTTTTGCCGCCACTATGTTTGGGGACTATTATAAAGGACTCACACCGGCGTTATTGGCTTTTGGTTTTAATTTTATCAGGGAGCTTGTCAAAGACATGCAGGATATTGAGGGTGATAAGATACAAAACGCACAAACTATTCCTCTGAAATATGGTCTTCCTTTCGCCCAAAAATTGACAGTTGCCTTGATACTAATCCTGATGATTGGTGCCCCAGTTCCATTTATTCTTAATATTTATGGAATATATTTTTTAATAACCCTGATTATTTTTGTAGAATTTCCACTATTATATGTTATATATCTAATTTTAAAAGACTCATCTCCTGATAGTTGTGGAAAAATTGCTGCTATTCTTAAAGGAGATATATTTTTTGGTTTGTTAGCTATTTTATTAGGAGGATTATAATTGCCCCAGTTCGTTCATCTTCATAATCATTCAGATTACAGTTTACTCGATGGCGCTCAAAGCGTCGAAGCAATGGTAAAAAGAGCCAAAGAACTCGGAATGCCGGCTATTGCATTAACAGAACATGGAAATGTTTTTAGTATAATTGAATTTTTTAAAACGGCAAAAAAATATGATATTAAACCAATTTTTGGGTGCGAAGTATATGTTACAGATAACCGGTTTGAACGAAAAACCAAAGCTCATGGAGGGCGAGGTTATAATCATATGGTATTGCTTGCCCAAAATATGGAAGGCTACAAAAACCTGACAAAACTCGTCAGTTATGGGTATTTGGAAGGTTTCTATTATAAACCTCGGGTTGATAATGAATTATTAAGAAAGTATAATAAGGGTTTAATTGCAACCACTGCTTGTATTCAGGGAAAGGTACAGCAAACTCTTCTGAAAGAAAAAAGTTATGACAAAGCCAAACAGGTAGCCCTGGAATATGCTGAAATATTTCCTGACCGTTTTTACCTGGAAGTTCAAAATCACGGGATAGAAGACGAGGCAATCTGGCGTGAAGCCGCTAAAAAAATGTCTAAAGAAACCGGAATACCCAGAATTGTTACAAATGATGCCCATTATACCTATAAAGAACACTGGGAAGCCCACGATGCTTCAATATGCATTGGCATGGTGAAAGATTTGGATGATCCAAACCGAATGCGTTATGATCATGAATATTGGCTGAAAACCCCGGAAGAAATGGAAGAACTTTTCCCTGATGATGATGAGGTTTTTGCAAATACTTTGAAAATTGCCGACCAATGTAATGTTGAGTTTAAATTTGGGAAATATCATCTCCCGATATTTCCGATTCCGGAAGATGAAGGTGTAAAAGATGCTGATGAGTTTTTGACAAAACTGGTTTTCAAAGGTCTTGAAAAACGCTATGAAAAAATCACAGATGAAATAAAAGAACGGGCTGAATATGAATTGCAAGTTGTTAAGGAAATGGGATTTGCCGGTTACTTTTTAATTGTACAGGACTTTGTACATTATGCAAAAAATAACAAAATTCCGGTTGGACCCGGACGTGGTTCGGCAGCAGGTTCAATAATCTGCTATGCAACGGAAATCACAGACATTGATCCTTTACAATTTGATTTACTTTTTGAACGATTTTTAAATCCCGAACGTGTATCAATGCCTGATATTGATATTGATTTTTGTGATGAA
>JAOZSR010000128.1:2008-7515 GCA_029939575.1 Fidelibacterota bacterium | reverse complement strand
ACACACATCGACACAGTCGATGTACTCCATACTAAAAACGTTAATACAATCCATATAAAGAAATTTCATAATTACTGGGATACTTGCATTACATATGAAAATTCCTATTTTACCAGGCTTCATTATATATGGTTCAATCCTGTTAAACACGGTTATGTTGATGATCCGATTAAGTGGAAATATGGGAGTTATTTTTACCGATCCACAAAAGAAAAAAACGAAATTACTGAGATAATAGAAAAATATCCTTGTGATAAGGTGAATATTTATGATGATTTTTGATATATTGAATACTTATGGAGTAAATATGGAGTAAATATGGGGTGCATATGGAGTGCATATGGAGTGCATTGACTGTGTCAATGCTTGTATTATCACAGATAACACACTCCAAAACTACTCCAAAAAACTAAAGGTGAAATATGAAACGATTACTACTACTTTTATTTATCACAGCAGCATTAAACGCCCAGGATATTGACGATATAAAAAAATCTGACGAATACATCTGGGGAGAAGGCGTCAGCCGAACTTTACGCAAAGCTGACAGAATCGCATTGGATGATCTTATAAGCCAAATATCAGTCCAAATAGAAAGTCAGTTTACTGATATTTTATCAGAAGAAAACGGGAATTTACAGGAATTTACAAAATCAATTATCAATACCTATTCCAGCACCACACTTAACCAGGCAAACCGTAAAGTCGAAGAAAAACGGGGAAAAACAACAGTCCTGCGCTATATAAAAAAAGCCGATATGAAGGCTATCTTTGTTGACAGAAAAAACAAGATCATTGATTATACAAAATCAGCTCTGAATGCCGAAAAAGAATTGAGGATTGCCGATGCCCTAAAATATTACTATTGGTCGCTGGTTCTTTTGCGCAGTCATCCTGACCACAATACAATTAAAATGCAATTTCCGGAAGAGGGTGAGCGATTGTTGTTAACTGCTTTACCGGACAGAATCAACCGGATATTTACGTTTTTGAATATTGATATAGAAACCGTCAAAAAAAATCAGGTAGCGAAGAACAAAAGTATATTATTGAACATAAATTATCGTAAGCAACCTGTTCAAAATCTTGATTATATCTATTGGACAGGAGATTCCTGGACGAGAATAGAAAGTTGTAAAGACGGAGTCGGGTTTGTGGAACTTTATGGCGAAGCTGTAAACCTACCCAAATTACGTTTAAAAATTGAATATGTATTTGAGCGAAAAAGTAAAATGGATCAGGAATTGTGGATGGTAATTGAAAACATTGAGGATATTCCATATTTTTCAAAAGCCGATTTTGAAATTTCATTGAAATGGCAAAAGGCAAAACCGGAAAAACAGATTGAGCCAGAACAGGTGACAGTCAAAGATGGCGGAACCAATACATCAGACAAAAAAATAGAAAGTGCAACAGATATAATTTATTCTGTTATCAAGGGAATCCGGGCACAGGATTATTCCTCGATCAAAAACCATTTTACAGATCAGGGATATGATATATTTGAAAGAATAATAAAATACGGCAATGCCAAAATTATTGACGATGAAATAGATTTAAACATTGTCGAACTTGACAGTAGTACAATTCTTCGTTCTCTAAAAATGCGATTCGATTTTCCAAATAACGATCGAACATTTTTAGAAGATGTGAATTTTACTATGAATGCTGACAAAAAGATCGACGGATTGTCTTTTGCCCTAAGCCAGATTGCTATCAAAGACATTCTCAATAAAAGTGATAGATTTGGTTCAACCCAAGAAAAATACTACTTAATTAATTTTATGGAGAATTATAAGACTGCATATTGTCTGGAGCGGCTGGATTATATTAAATCTGTTTTTGCTGATAATGCGCTTATAATTGTTGGTTCGATGTTGCAGGTTGACGAATCAATAGGTGAAATGTATCAATCCCTTGGAAAAAAAGTAAACTATATCCGCATGACAAAGCAGGAATATATTGAGCGACTTTCACATATTTTTAATGCAAATGAATTTGTGAATATTCATTTTGAAAAGAATGATGTGAAAAAAATCGCAGGAGACAAGAAAATCTACGGGATTCAGATTGAACAAAATTATTATTCTGCCAATTATGCTGATAAGGGATATTTGTTTTTGATGTTCGACCTTAGTGATTCGACCCGGCCCAAAATATATGTGCGAACCTGGCAGCCGGAAAAGAACCTGGATGGCTCAGTTTATGGATTAAAGGATTTTCATTTTTAATCCCACATTGCGGGCTTGATTTTCCGTAACTTAGTGTTTTTTATAAATTTGGCGCTGTGTATTCTTGCGGCGGGGTCATTCATCTTTTCCCCAAAACCATCAAAATTTTATATTATTAAATTGCGGATACTACTCTTTGATTTGCACAATAATCGGGTTGAATGGAAATATGGATGTCAGATTTCGATAATTTCCTTTTAATCATAGATTCGGTTTTATACTCTGTCTTTATTGTTTCAACCAGTTCCTTTACAGAAATTATTTTATCAATTTTATAAGCATTTGACCCGGCAAAGGCAAAGCCGGATTTCAATCTTCCTTTTCTGGCAGAGATCAGGGCATTTGCAATACAATAGGGTGCAGTATTCACATCACAGGTATGCAAACATTTCCAGGGACATTTAAAGGGTTTTTTATTGCCTTGCTCAACAGATTCGAGGAATTTGTTATTAATTGCCCGTCCGGGTAGGCCGACAGGACTTTTGATAATTATCATATCATCTTTTTTACATTCAACAAAAGCTTCTTTAAAACCGATATCAGCATCACATTCATGGGTAGCGACGAATCGGGTTGCCATTTGTACACCACTGGCACCGGCACGTAAAAAATTATAGATATCAGCGCCCGAATATACTCCACCGGCTACGATAACAGGAATAGGTTTATTAAAGGTTTCCTTAAATGGCTGAACTGCCACCAACACATCTGCAAGTAAAGATTTCAAATTATTGTTCGGATTATTTAGCGCTTCGGCTTTGAATCCCAAATGGCCACCGGCTAAAGGTCCTTCTACTACTACAGCCGAAGGAACAGTATTGTATCTTTTTGCCCATTGTTTAAAAATAATTTTTGCAGCTCTTCCGGATGATACGATCGGAACAAATTCCGTATGAATATTTTCAATACCAAGTTTTTCAATGGTCGGGGGAAGTTTTAATAATAATCCGGCACCAACGAGAGCCAGATCTGCCTTTGCTTCTACGGTTACTTTCAGCAGATTTTCATGGTCTGACAACGCCATCATAATATTGACACCAATCAGGCCGTTTGATTTTTTCCGCGCTATTCTGATTTCATTCTGTAACTGCCTGGCATTTTCCTCATATATTTTATCCAGATTGTTACTACCAGCCATTCCCAGTCCAACAGCAGCAATAACACCAATTCCACCCTCATTAGCTACGGCAGATGATAATCCTGAAAGTGATATTCCCACTCCCATTCCACCTTGAATAATTGGGGTTTTTGCGGTTAATTTTCCAATTTTCAACTTTGGCATTGTTCCAAACATGACATCTCCATTCTTCAAATTTCTGCATTTTTTCTTAAATCAAATTTATTATACAAGATATTACAAATAAAAATTCTTAAGAAATGTAAAAGAAATGTAAAAGTTAAAAATGATCGGGAGAGTTGGAAAATTTATTTAGACAACTTGCTCATAAGACTTCAATAAATTAAATTCGGGATGAAACTAAATAAATAAACATACATAGGGAATAAGAAATGAACAGGATCAGAGGTTTTGAAAAAATAAGTTTAGCACAATTTACCCATGACATTAAGCCATTAGAAAACATATCATTAGAAGAAGAGTTTGAACAAATACAATTTCCCAAAAGAGCCACTAATCACTCAGCCGGGTATGATGTTTTCACATTTCGCGACATTATTCTTAATCCCGGAGCCATGAAAGTAATTCCTACCGGTATAAAAACCTACATGCAAAATGATGAATGGTTTTCTATCCATGTCAGAAGTGGACACGGATTCAAATATAATATCAGGCTAAAAAATCAGGTTGGAATTATCGATGCCGATTACTATAACAATCCCAAAAATGAAGGACATATCTTTATTGCTCTCCAGAATGAAGGAGACAGAACTTTGTCTATTAAAAAAGGTGATGCTTTTGCCCAGGGGATTTTTCACAAATACCTGGTGATAGATAATGATAATACCGAAAATACAAGGAACGGCGGATTCGGCTCAACTGATTAGGAAGGAAAATTTCATTATCAGACATTACAAATTTATAAAATAATGGGTATGGAGAATATTTATCCAACTTCTTTATTTTTTTTTAACAGTTTGTTTTAAAATCATTAATAATTTCGCCATTTTAATCTTATATGTAATTAACGCAATATTGTTTTTTAAAACCATTATAATTTAATAAATTAAGTCGCTTTTTAAAATGCTTTATTTAAATTGATATACATTTCTTTCATCAAGAAATTAAAAAGTTTCAAATATAAAGGATAGTTTATGCAGAAAAAAAATCAACTATTAGGCTTACTTCTATTTATTGTATTAGTAATTACATCACAGATTGCTTGCCAATCCAATAACTATATTGCCCTGAAAGATACTGAATCTCTGCAGGAATATCTTCATTGGTCACCTGACAAATCCCCAATTATTAGTGCACATCGGGGTGGACCTATGACTGGATTTCCGGAGAATTGTATTGAGACTTTTGAAAACGCCATGAAATATGCTCCCTGTATGATTGAATGCGATGTTGCAAAAACCCGGGACTCTGTGCTGGTGATGATGCATGATAATACATTAAACCGAACGACTACAAGTATTGGGAAAATCGGAGATTATTCCTTAGCAGAACTCAAAAAAATATATTTAAAAGATAATGAAGGCAATGTTACTGAATATAAAATTCCTACCTTAGGTGAAGTGCTTGAGTGGGGCAGGAATAAAACAATTGTTCAATTAGATATAAAGCGTTCTGTTTCAGCAGAGGAAATTGTGAAAATTATCAAAGAGAAAAATGCAGAGAGTTATACTATTGTAATTACTTACAGTATAGAAGATGCTAGGAGATATCATCAGTTAAATCCCAATATTGTCCTTTCTGTTTCTGCTCGTAGCAGAGATGGTGTACAGCGATTACTTGATAGCGGAATAAATCCAGATTGCCTGGTAGTCTTTACAGGTGTTTATGAACCTTCCGTAGATGTTTATGATATGTTGCATGAAAATGGCATCATGGCAATTTTAGGTACAATGGGAAATCTCGACCGCAAAGCAGCAAAGAATGGGATAAAAGTCTATAAAGAACTTGTTGAAAATGGTGCTGATATTCTTGCAACTGACAATATAGAATTAGCCTCTAAAATTTTAGAATAAATAATAATGTATTTTGCCAAATCTTTTACCAACATCCGAGGCCTGAATAAACAAAACCGTAACTACTCAGTTATAAAACATCGTCTCGTAAATGACAATTCATATTGTCATATTTATAGTGTTTTT
>JAOZSR010000128.1:0-1908 GCA_029939575.1 Fidelibacterota bacterium | reverse complement strand
TATAAAACATCGTCTCGTAAATGACAATTCATATTGTCATATTTATAGTGTTTTTAACATCCAAGGTCTGAATAACCAAAACCGTAACTACTCAGTTATAAAACATCGTCTCGTAAATGACAATTCATATTGTCATATTTATAGTGTTTTTTTCATTTATCGGATAATGGGAATTATCTTTTACAATGGAGTAAACTTAGTTTAGAATAATATTTTTCCATTTTAGACAATCTAAAATAAGTCACAGGTGTTATGAAAACTGATATATAGAGATGTTGTAAAAACAATTTGTAATTACAAATCAAACAGATGGGGCAATGAAATGAAATATTTATATTTATTTTATCTTGATTTAAAGTGTTATTTCCTTTAGATTAAATTATTCGCAAAATTGAGATGTTCAACATCAATCCTATCCATCGGGGAGAATATCATGGCTAATGGTAAAAAAAATGATTTAAAAACCGAACCTATCGAAAAGCAACTATGGAAAACGGCTGATAAACTCCGTAAAAATATAGATGCTGCAGAATATAAACACGTAGTAATGGGATTGATATTTCTGAAATATATATCCGATGCCTTTGAAGAATTGCATCAGAAACTAATAGAAGGCGAAGGTGTCTATGATGGTGCTGATTCTGAGGACAAAGACGAGTACAAGGCAGAAAATGTCTTCTTTGTACCACCTTCTGCAAGATGGACATTCCTGAAAAGCCATGCTAAACAAACAACTATTGGCAAAACCGTTGATGAGGCCATGGACTCTATCGAAAGAGAAAATCCTGAACTCAAAGACGTACTACCAAAAGTATATGCACGTGGAAATCTCGATCCTACAAATCTTGGCGGACTGATTGATCTTATCAGTAATATTGCGTTGGGTGAAGCCAAAGCCCGGAGTGCTGATATACTAGGACATGTCTTTGAATATTTTCTGGGTGAATTTGCATTGGCAGAAGGTAAAAAGGGTGGTCAGTTTTACACTCCCAGAAGTGTTGTGGAATTATTAGTGGAAATGCTGGAGCCATACAACGGTAGAGTACTTGATCCTTGCTGTGGTTCCGGTGGAATGTTCGTACAGTCTGAGAAATTCGTCATGGGACATCAGGGTAAGATTAATGATATTTCCATCTACGGACAGGAAAGCAATCAGACTACCTGGCGATTAGCTAAAATGAACCTTGCTATCCGTGGTATTGATAGTTCACAATTGAAATGGAACAACGAAGGCTCATTCCTGAAGGATTCTCACAAAGACTTGAAAGCCGATTATGTCATTGCTAATCCACCCTTCAATGATAGTGACTGGAGTGGTGAATTGTTGCAAAATGATGGTCGCTGGAAATTCGGTACACCTCCGGCACGTAATGCCAACTACGCCTGGATACAACACTTTCTATATCATCTTAGCCCAACTGGTATTGCCGGCTTTGTATTGGCCAAAGGATCATTGACAACCAAAACTTCCGGTGAAGGTGATATCCGTAAATCCCTTATTGAAGCAAGATTGGTGGATTGTATCGTTAACCTGCCAACAAAATTATTCCTTAATACACAGATTCCTGCTTCACTATGGTTCCTTAACCGCAATAAAAAGAACCGCAGGGAAGAAATCCTCTTCATCGATGCCCGAAATATGGGACGCCTTATCAACCGAAGAACAAGAGAATTATCAGCAGAAGATATACTGGAAATCGCTAACACTTATCACAAATGGCGAACAGCAGATGATCATTATGAAGATATCAAAGGCTTCTGCAACTCTGCACCTATTGAGAGAGTACAGGAACTGGATTATGTATTGACACCGGGACGCTATGTAGGCTTGCCTGATGATGAAGATGATTTTGACTTCAATGAACGATTCACAAAACTAAAAGCGGAATTTGAAGCCCAACTGCAAGA
>JAOZSR010000127.1 GCA_029939575.1 Fidelibacterota bacterium | reverse complement strand
AGAATGACAGCAAATTTACTTTTTACGGAATTGTCTTTCCTGAATTTTCAATTTTACTATATTTACAATATTAATAAATCTTTTAAAGTTTAGTACAATTATTGTATAAATATGTTACTAATGCAGGTTAAGCTCTTTGATTTAAAATCGGTGAGGATTGGGAAAAATCTATTATTAATCATCAAAAATTATTATATTAAATTTTAATGAGGGGAAAAAGGGGGAATCATGAATGCATGGGATTTAACGGTTAATTTTAAAGATGTGGTATTAGATTTTGCTTTCTTAAGTTTCTTTTTGGTCATCGGTACTATTTTTAGGAGATATACGCCGTTTTTTCAAAAATTTTTAATTCCAAATAATATTATTGCTGG
The DNA here is from genome assembly GCA_029939575.1 of Fidelibacterota bacterium. Lineage (GTDB taxonomy): Bacteria > Fidelibacterota > UBA2242 > UBA2242 > JAOZSR01 > JAOZSR01. Next base: position 7,156 of record JAOZSR010000127.1, on the reverse strand, counting down.
TTTTATTGGATTGTTATTGGGGAAACAAATCCTTGGTATCATTGATCTTGATGGTGCCAGGCTTGGTAAATATGTTTATCATCTATTGGCTTTAACTTTTGTGGCTGTAGGGCTTAGGCAGAAAAAAAAGACCTGGGGGCGAGGCCCGCTCAGCAAGGCCATAGCGAATCTATCTTGCGTTTTATCCCAGGCAATAATAGGATTGTTAGTCAGTTTTATATTTATTTACACGATTAAACCTGATCTTTTCCCGGGAATAGGATTATTGTTACCTTTAGGTTTTGGAATGGGCCCCGGATTGGCTTATACAATGGGCACAAGTTGGGAGCAATATGGATTTATTGGAGGAGGTGATGTGGGTTTAACTTTTGCTACAATTGGTTATCTGATTGCCTATTTTGCCGGTATATTAATTATTTACAAAGGAATTAAACAAAGGAAAACAACCCTGATTGATGGACTCGATGGTATATCCCGGGATATGAAAAGAGGAGTCGTTCAGCAGGAAAAACCGAAAATTGCCGGATTTTTGACCCTATCCCAGGAAGCTATTGAGCCCTTAGCTTTTCAGCTATCCGCAATTGGTGTTGTTTATCTTCTGACTTATTGGATTGTAAAAAATATTACTGGTTTTATGACCCTAAAAGGTCTCGATGGATTTGTGCCTACAATCTGGTCCTTTCATTTTTTAGTAGCGTTATTGGTATCGTTATTGTTCAGAAACGTATTGGATACAACTAAGAAAAGTTACCTTTTAGATCGTGGTTTAATGAATCGGCTCTCCGGTGTTTTTGTTGATTTTTTGGTTGTTGGAGCAATATGTGCAATTAATTTAACAATAGTTTGGACTTATATTTTTCCAATTATTGTAATGTCAATATTGGCTGGGATTAGTTCTTATTATTTACTTAATTTTATTGCCTGGCGAGCTTTTGATGATTATCATTTTGAAAGATTTGTTGGTTTATTTGGGGAGGTAACCGGCACTTTAAATTCAAGTTTGGTTTTGATTCGGGTAACTGATCCGGAATTTTCTACTAATGTAGCCGAAGATATGGTATATGGTAGTGGAATTGGACTTTTGATTGGGTTTCCTTTGTTAATTGTATTAACAGTTCCGATGAATTTTTTCAATAATAGTTTGTTCGGATATTGGATAACCTTAGGAATTTTGACAGGTTATCTTATACTTTTATGGATATTCTGGTTTGCAATTGGATATATTAAAACTAAGAAGGTAAATCTACAACAGTAAGAATTGATATGAATCCCATGGAAATAGTTATAATTCCTAAGATGTAGTTTTAGATTTTGGTCTTCTAAAGGAAAAATTTAAACTGGATTTTAGATCTGCTTTATGTGCTAAGATAAAAAATATTCCAATCATGGCCGGGATTACAATATTTGTAATAAAAATAAAAAGAGTTAATGATACTCCCAGTTCAGCAGACAGGCTGAACATTCCAAATAAGTAGATTGCCAGATTTTCCCTGATTCCAAGACCGGCAAAAGTAAAAGGCACAATACCGGAACCCATAATAAACAAGACAACTGCAGCGGTTTGAAACCAACTAATATCTGCATCTAAATGAATAATATAAAAATATTGTGTATTAATTATTATTAGGGAAATTAAAGAGAGTAAAACAGTCCTGATAACTAACCTGTAATTAAAAATGTTAGCCTGAAAAAGGGTCCTGATTCTATTAATTTTTTTGAACATTGGAAAGAAAACAAGACCGGCGAAAGATATAATGGCAATTAAAATAAAAATAAATTCATATTCAGGAAACAGATATCTGCCAGCCAGGGCAGAAAAAAATATTTGTAAAAAACCTAAAAGTGCGGTTTCTACGCCAAAAGCACCAAAACTCAATTGTTTTTTTCCTGATATAAAAAATATTTTCATGAATTCAGCATATCCGCCGGGAATTAATAATTTGAAACTATAGCCACAAAAATAGGCTTTGGTTGTATTAATAATATTTATTTGGATTCCATTGTCCTGCAACAGGAAATGAAATCTGAATATCTGCACAATCCAATTGGACAAAATTAATATTGCAATCACAAAAATATTATCCAGACTCTGAATATGGAATATTTTAGATAAAGCGGAAAAATCAACTTTGGCAAATGCTGATTTTAAGAGGAAAAAACAAATTATTAATTTTATTGATAATAAGGAGAATATACGTATATACTTTTTTGTTTTACTATCATTATTCGGGCTTGTTTTTTTTAAATTAGAAATCAAAGATTTTATATCCATTATTTGACTCAATCCTAATTTTTTTCAAATAATCTTGTGATAATTAAATACGCTGAAACTTTCAACCCTATTCCTATTAGTGATTTTATTTTGTTTGTTCAATTATTATTTCCATTTATGAAGGTGTAAAGAACCGAGAATCTGAGAACTTAAATAAAAAACCGGATACAAGAGCCAGAGAATTGGAAACCAGGGAATGATTCCTTTCTCCTTAAAGCGTATCGCTCCAATTATGACCGGAAAAATTTCTATAATAAATTTTGCAATCAATAATTTTCCCAGCAAACTCCAGGCAGATGGAATAAAAACCATAATAAGTAATGAAAGATGAAAAAGGAAAATAAATGCCCCCATAATGAAAAATGGCAGAGTTAGATCAAAAGCCTTGCTGTTTCTTCTTAGTTGTTGGTGCACATATTTTGCACCAAAACCAATTTCATCTGTTATCACACTACTATTTGAATCCATATTATATTTAAAGTTTGATTTTGTAGTGGTGCGAAATAATTTTGTAAGGTAATAATCATCGCCGGTGTCAACATGTGAAATGGATTGATATCCGCCGACTTCATTAAAAACCGATTTTCGGAATGCCAGATTGCGGGCGTTTGAGTGTGAGGGTTTATTGTAAAAAGTTGTAGAAGCTGCCAGGCATGACTCACATAAAGTATCAAAACGCTGATAGATATTAAAAAATCCCTTTTTACGCATAACCGGACTACAACCAAGAACCATACTTGTTTTAGGATCAAAACAGGAAGTCATACTTTTTATCCAATTAGGAGGAACAACACAATCTGCATCAGTAATAAGGATTATTTCACCGACACTTTTTTCGATTGCCATGCTGATTGCCCCTTTTTTACCCTTTAAAGATTTTTCGTTTTTCTCGTGAAAATATGTATGCCAATTGGCTTTGGAACTACAATATTCTTCCATAATCCGGCCAGTATTGTCATCTGAATTATCATCTACCAACAGGATTTCATATTTATCTTCCGGATAATCAATATTGCATAAACTTTCCAGAAGTATTGGAAGCTTTTCCTGTTCATTTCTGGCAACTATTACAATTGAGGCTGTAAGATTGTTGGAGTGTTTTTTATTATTGAAAAAAACAAGCCCAATCAGGATCAGAAAGATCAGGGAAAAATAGCCGGTGGCTAAAATTGTGATTATAATATTCATCAAATATTAATCCTTATTCCTGATTGGATAAAGAGATTTTCGGTTAATGAGTCTGTTTTCCTATATTCTAATCCGGCGAATATCATTGAATTATTTAAAAATTCATAATTTATTTGTGCTTGTATACTTGTGATTTTTAGTATGTTGCCCATTAGCCACTCTGTTTTTTGGTCATAATCTCTGTTACGATAAGAATACATTGTTAAAGGATCACCACCCCAAATATTGTCCTCGTCATCTAAACCGTGCTGCATAAATGAGTAATTTAAGTCCAGGTGTAATCTACTGGAAAATCTGGTATTGTTACCTAGGAATAATAGTTGAGAATTGGGACCACCGGGAAAGCCAAGGCAGATTCCACCATGAGTGAAATTTGAATAAAAATAATCATGAGTGTATGTCCAGGGCCGAACTGCTGAATATTCAATTAATAGATCCATAGGAAAGGGCCCGGCTGATGTCGCCCATTTTACTCCGGCCTGGATAGCATGTTTGTTTGCCCACCATTTTTTTCCAATTTCTCCAAATTTTAATTCATCTAAGAAAAGTGCACCATAGAGGCTGACTCCATGGTTGAAAATATATTCAAAATCCATAGAAATAAGTGAATTATCACGATCCATCAGTGTATGCTCTGTTGACCAGTAAAAATTTACCGGCATTAAATAGGCTAATTCCATATTTCGATTGCCATAAACTGACATATCGGTAAAACCAAATTTTAACTTATTTTTAAAAAGTGAAATATCTATCCTGTGTGCAGCAATATATTTTGATGTATTTCTAATATTATCAGCTGTGTTTGCATAGGCTGTGCTGTCATTTATTAATGAACCATGAATAAAAGATAATTTGACGTTTTTAAAACCGCTTGTAAATCCAATATATGGAAATGCCTGTGCATTATCAGAAAAAATCAGGTTGTTTTTTTTACTCCGTCCCCATAAAATTGGTTGATGATAAAGCCCGAGGTCAAAATAGTCTGCATGATAAACAAGGGAAGAGTGGACATTATCAAAAGAGTAATTATTTTGAGATTCATGAAAGAAGTTAAAATTCCCATACTCTTCTTTTATTGGATCTGGATAATCGGGATTATATTGTTTTTCGAACCTGGAAAACCGGACTGTTGTGGAAAGGTTATTTCCAAGTTGACAGCGAAATTGATAAAGATCTGAAATTATTCTGCGATAGGCTCCATCTTTCCATTGAAAATAAGCCGTATAGGCTGCATCTCCCCAGGCAAAAATATTTTCGTTTTCATAACAGAACAAGTGAGTTTCTTCCTGCTGATTTTCTCTGGAAACAATATTCCGGCAAGTTCCGACAAAAGCGTCTTTATCCAATATCGGTAAAAAGAGATGCCTGTTTCCCAGAGAATTGTGTCTCGTTTCCGTTGTTTCAAGCCTATAATCAGCCATAAATTCCAATAAAAATATTTTGTCGTTATTGGACAATTCATGCTGGTTTACTTCGGCTTGTTGTAAAAATTTCGCAATCTCACTTCTTTTAATAGGCAGGGCGCCGCTGTTGAATCCGGAAATTACATTTAGGATTTCAAGTCGATTTAAAAATGGATAGATTGGATCGGAAATGTGTACAATATTTTCGGCTCCAAAAAGTCTGGTGATAAAAAAGATAATTAATATAGTCTTAAGTTTATTAAGCATAGGTTGAAATATAAGGTTAAAACTTTGAATATCCACGATTTTTCAAAATGACCCATTAAGAATTCCCGTAAAAACAGATCTCAAAAGCCGGAATATTTGATAGTGGTTTATATAAAATCATCAGGTTTGCTTATTTTTTTTCTAATTTTGTTACAATTTCAATATGTGGTGTATGTGGGAACATATCAATTGGCTGAACTTCTATAATCTTATATCCACCTTCTTCTGTTAATATTTTTAAGTCCCGAACCTGAGTCGAGGGATTGCAGGAAACGTAAATAATTCTATTGGGAGAAATTGTTATAATAGTTTTAGTAATATCAGGATGGATTCCTGCTCTTGGCGGATCAACAATTATTAAATCCGGTTGAGGGAGATTTGTAAAAAATTCAGGATTTTTACGGCAAATTTTATCCAGATTGGCTTCATAAAATATTCCATTGTCTATTTTATTAAATTCGGCGTTTTTCTTTGCATCCCGAATTGCGGCGGGAATAATTTCCAGCCCGATTATTTTCTCAAGATAGGGAGCAAGATACAGGGCAATTGTTCCCGTGCCACAATATAGATCCCAGGCAATATCAGATTGTTTTAGATTTGCGAATTCCAGGATAATATCATAGAGTTTTTTAGCCATCCTGGTGTTTGTTTGGAAAAAGGAGGCTGGCGAAATTCTAAATTTCAATTTGCCTAAATGCTCTTCGATATAGGGTTTTCCGAATAAAAGGTTTTCTCTCTCGCCAATAGTGGTTCCGGAAAAGTTTTTTGTTACTGAATTGACAACAGATACCAGGTTTGGGATTGCCTCTTTTAATTCTTTTACGACTGGTTCCAATTTTTCCGGAGAATTTTCATTTGTCACGATATTCAGCATAATCTGGTCAGTCATTTCACCTTTTTTAATGACTAAATGACGTAGAAAGCCAGTGTGTTTTTTTTGGTTATAGGCAGTTAATTTATTTTTAATAGCAAAATTACGAATAATTTGCAGAGCTTGTCCGGATTCTTTTGGAGCTATCAGGCAATTTTCCAGGTCCACAGCTTTCCAGTAGTTTCCGGGTGCTCTCAAACCAAGAGCAAAATCTGATGGTTTATGGGATTCAAAATCTCCGGTTACCCAGCGGCTGTCAGAAAAGGCAAATTCCATTTTGTTTCGATAATTATATTGTTTTTCTGACTGGATTGGAGTATTGATTGAGACCTCTTTGAAATTTCCAATACGTTGGTATAAATCAATAATTTGCTGAAGAAAAATTTCAATTTGTTTTTCATAGGGCAGATTTTGTAAAGAACATCCGCCACAAAATTCAAAATATGGACAATCGGGAGAACTTTCAATATCACTTTTTTGGATTATTTCAATCACCTTGGCTTCTCCGTATGAAGCTGTGGCTTTGGTTACTCTGGCTTTTACGATTTGACCGGGAACCGTATGCCTGACAAATATTACATAGTCATCAATTTTTGCGACACCTTTTCCACCGAATGCCAGGCTTTCTATCTGTAATGCAAGTATTTGTTTCTTTTTTACCGGTTTTGACATATAATTTCACTTTTGTTTATCAGTTTAAAATAGCAGGACTTTATTTATCCTGCTATAAATGCGATGAAATTTAAATTTTTTATACAATTCTAACCAGAATATTTTTATAACAATGATTGCAAAATTAATGTTATTAGAAATCCGAGACGCTGTTTCCGGTTTTAATCAGTAAAATTCTTAAATGGTTTTTTGGGGAAATGTGGTAATTTAAACAGAATTTTTTCATATTTTTTAAAGTGTCAACTGAATGACCATGATCAAATTTTTTTCACAATAGTACAGTTTATTATTGTTTTTACCTATCTGCACCTTTCTGCACCTTTCAATTGTTTTCTAAATTAACTTATTATGTTTTCACTATTATTACACCGTATCTGGTGAGTATTTCCAAAATGGAAACAACCACTTTTTCGTTTAATTCTCCGCTCTCAAAAATATTTTTTAAATGCTTTGATATTGCGGGTATATTAACATCAAAAAGTT
>JAOZSR010000009.1 GCA_029939575.1 Fidelibacterota bacterium | reverse complement strand
ATATAATCTGGAAAAATGATTAATGATATATGACAATTCCGTAAAAAGTAAATTTACTGTCATTCTGAATGAGGTACGAATGAAGAATCTCCTACAATTATCGACGAGATTCTTCGTTGCTACGCTGCCTCAGACTATGTCCGGCTTTCGACGGAAAGACAGCTTCGAACCTTTTTACGATTTCATCATATAGGGTTAATGGTTGGATGGCTAAGATGGTTAAAATATTTAAATTAATTAAAATATGGGTATTGTTAGTAGTTGTTATTCAAATGTCAAATTGTTGGTATTACTCCTTTAAAGGCACTTTACCGCCTCATTTGAAGAATATTTCAATTCCCGTTTTTCAGGATAAGACCGCAGAATTTAACATTCAACAAACTGTGACTGACCAAATACGTTTAGGCTTTATCAAGGAAAATATCTTACAACTTGTAGAAGGCAATAATTCTCATTCTGAATTAACAGGTGTAATTCTTTCTGTTACTGACAAACCACTTGTTTACACTACTGATTCTGAAGTTGGAGAGTCGGTTACTGAATATCGAATTACTGTAAGTGTTGAAGCCGAGTGGTATGACAAAATTGAGGAGAAATCGGTTTTCAAAGAAAGATTTAGCGGATATAGTGAATATGATCCTACAGGTGCTACCGATAGAACCAGGGATATTGCTCTACAGGAAGCAATTGATAATATTACAGAGGATATTATTAATAGGATTTTAGCGGACTGGTAAAATATTTTATTAATTTAAAAGCAAAAAATTCTTATATTTGAAAGTTTTTTAGAATATAATAAATAAAAGAGGATACAATGGATTGGGTTTATGTAAAAAATGTTAATCAATATGATGGTCAGGAAATAACTGTAAAAGGTTGGGTTTATAACAAACGGGCAAGTGGGAAAATCTGGTTTTTGATTTTTAGAGATGGTACCGGGATTATGCAATGTACGGTTTTAAAAAACGAAGTTGCCGAAGAAGTATTTGAATTGAAAAATACTCTTACCCAGGAAAGTTCAGTAATTGTAACCGGTACAGTTAGGAAAGAAGATCGTTCTCCTGGTGGATATGAACTGACTGTGAAAGAAATTAATGTTGTTCAAATTGCTGATGAATATCCGATTACTAAAAAAGAACATGGTTCAAATTTTTTACTTTCAAATCGTCATCTGTGGTTACGTTCTGCCAAACAAAATGCTATATTAAAAATTAGACATACAGTTTACTATGCAATTTGTAATTATTTGAATGATAATGATTTTTATAGATTTGATTCTCCAATATTGACACCAAATGCATGTGAAGGTACAACTACTTTATTTGAAGTGCCCTACTTTGATCTTGGCAAAGCTTTTTTATCTCAATCAGGACAATTATACCTGGAAACAGGAATTATGAGTCTTGGAAGAGTTTATGATTTCGGACCGGTTTTCAGAGCTGAAAAATCAAAAACACGGAAGCATCTGACTGAATTTTGGATGATGGATGCTGAGGCTGCTTACGTAGAACATGCTCAAAATATGGATATTCAGGAAGAATTAATCCGATATGTTATCCGGACTGTTATAGAAAAGAATTTACAGGAATTAAAGATTCTTGGAAGAGATATTGAGCAGTTGAAAAAAGCCGATGCTCCTTTTAAAAGAATGACTCACAAAGAATCAGTTGATTTTTTAAGGTCCAAAGGTTCTGAAATTGGTGATAAAGATGATCTGGGTTCAGCAGATGAAGCAATGCTTACTGAGGCAAGTGATGTTCCGGTTTTTGTGGAAAAATGGCCAAAAGAAACTAAAGCATTCTATATGAAACGAGACGGGGATAATCCTGATCTTGTACTTGGTGCTGACTTGATTGCTCCTGAAGGTTTTGGTGAAATTATTGGTGGATCACAACGTGAAGACGACCACGATATTCTACTAGAGAGAATGGAAAAAGAAAATATGTCGATTGATGAATATCAGTGGTTTCTTGACTTAAGAAAATATGGCTCTGTACCTCATAGTGGTTTTGGAGTTGGCCTGGAAAGATTAATTGGCTGGATGTCTGGCGTGGCTCATGTGCGGGAAACAATTCCTTTTCCAAGAACAATTTATAGAATAAAACCATGATTTTTTAGCAAAAATATTATAAAAAGACCTGGAATCATTCCGGGTCTTTTTTGTATTATAGAGATTTATCATAGTAATGTTCTCTGTTTTTAACTGTATTTGATAATTTATATTATCATATTGTCGCTTTTGGATATTTCTTTTATTAGAGACTATAAATGAGTCTTGTCGGAAAAATTTGTATTATTCTATTTATAAGAATATATTATTTATTGAAATTTTAATAATTATAATTCTGGATGATTTATCAAAGATAATAATATAAAAAGCAGACCAATAGGTGTTTTTGATTCAGGCTTAGGCGGATTAACTGTTTTAGCAGAGATTATTAAAATATTACCAAGTGAAAACTATATTTATTATGGAGATTCTCTCAATGCGCCCTATGGAAATAAATCTATAGAAGAAATTAGAAACCTGTCTGATAAAGCCATGAAATTCTTAACTGGAAAAAATGTTAAAGCCGTAGTAACAGCCTGTAATTCAGCCACCAGTGCAGCAATAAATTATCTGAGAGAAAAATACAATATTATTGTTATTGGGATGGAACCGGCGGTAAAACCTGCTGCTGAATCAGTTGCTAATAAAAAAATAGTTCTTATGGCAACAGAAATTACTCTGAAAGAAAAGAAATTAGACAACTTGCTAACCGATCTGAATTTACGGGATAATATTATAAAACTTGCTACTCCGGAATTAATAGGATTAGTTGAAAAAGGTGAAATTTCAGGTAAAAATGTTACAATCCAGTTAGAGAAATATTTTAATAATATTGATATGAAAAATGTAGGTGCTGTTGTTTTAGGATGTACACATTTTGTTTTTTTTAAACGGAAAATAGATAAAATATTTAACAACAAAATAACAGTTTTCGATGGAAATTATGGAACATCAAAACATTTGAAAAACTCACTTATTAAAACAAATTTAGTAAATCCGAATAAAAAACAGACAGGCAATGTTGAGTTTTTTAATTCCGGTAATAATAGTTTTGTCAAACTTTCTGAAGAATTGTTAAATACTCTTTTGTCTCATGAAAAAAGAAAAATTATAAAGGGATAATTTTGGAATATAATTTACATAATTTGCTGAATAATATTAAAAATAGTTTAAAAGGCAAATTGCCCGGGCAAATTACAGGTCTTGCTATTGATTCACGTCAAGTTGTAAAAGGTAATTTATTTTTTGCACTTTCGGGAGAAAATGTAGATGGCCATGATTTTTTGCAACAGGCATTAAATAATGGAGCAATTGCAGCTGTTGTAGAAAAGGAAGTTGAAAGTGTTGAAATTGCACAAATTATTGTTGAGAATTCGAAAAAAGCATTATCTGTTATTGCATCAAAATATTATGGGCAACCAACATCAAATATGACAATTGTTGGCATTACAGGAACGAATGGAAAAACTACAGTTGTTACTTTGTTAGATAAAATTTTTGAAATCGCCGGAATAAACCGAGGCACAATCGGAACACTTGGATATTCAATAAACGGGAAAAAATACAATTCTAATTTAACTACACCGCTAAGTCTTGATTTGCAACAAATTTTCTATAAAATGAAAGAACAATCAGTAACTCATGTGGCAATGGAAGTTTCAGCCCACGCTTTATCTCTAAACAGAGTTGATAATGTGGTTTTCCATGGAGCTGCTTTTACTAACCTGAGTCAGGATCATTTAGATTATTATCATACCATGGATAATTATGCAAAATCTAAAGCGGAACTTTTTAAAAAAGTGGGTGAAAATGGCTTTTTAATATGTAATCTCGATGATGAATATTACAGGCTTTTCCGGGAAACAGCAAAAATTCCGGTAACGACTTTTTCCCTTGAACAAAATGCGGATTTGATATTTGAACCAGGTGTTACTTATAAAAATAAAATTGTTGGGGTAATTCATTCTCCGGCAGGGAAAATAAATATCAATTCCAATTTGTCGGGGAAATTTAATCTAAAAAATATTTTAACCGCGATTGCAATTAGTTTAAAACTTAAGATAAACAGGGAGATAATTGAAAAAGCGATAAAAAAAATAGAATTTATTCCAGGTAGATTACAGGAAGTTTCTCAAATTGGAAAAGGCAGAATTTACATTGATTACGCTCATACTCCTGACGCTATAGAAAATGTATTAGCAACATTGAAAGAATTGAAAGGCAATAATAAACTTATTGCATTATTTGGTTGTGGTGGAAACCGTGATAAAAAAAAGCGACCAAAAATGGCAGAAGCAGTAGAAAAGTTTGCAGATTATGCTATTTTGACTTCTGATAATCCAAGATTTGAGAATCCGGAAGAGATTATTGAAGATGTTTTTGGAGGATTTACAGGGAAAATTCCGGTTGAGAAAATTAGTGATCGAAAAACGGGAATTCAATTTGGTTTAAAAATAACCAAACCTGGTGATATTTTTGTTATATTGGGGAAAGGGCATGAATCCTACATAGAGATAAAAGGAAAGCGTTACAATTTTAATGAAGTTCAAATAATCAACGAATATTTGGGAAAAATTTATGCTTGATTTTGCTAATATAAAAAATAGCATTCAAAATATGAAAGTTTGTGTTCTTGGTGCAGGTATTAGTGGAATTGCAGCAGCTAAATTATTGGCAACAAAGGATTGTAGTGTAATATTATCTGATGGAAAACCAAAATCACTTTCTGCAGATTTGTTAAAATATTTCAAAGAAAATAATGTTCACCTGGAATTAGGCACAAACAGCCAATACATTTATAATTGTGATTTTGTTGTAATCAGCCCCGGTATTCCGCCGGAAGCAGTGGAAGTCCAAAAATTTGAAGCCTTACAAATTCCTATTGTAAGTGAGATTGAAATGGCTTATTGGTTTAGTGGAAACCGGGATATCGTTGCTATTACCGGCTCTAATGGCAAAACTACAACAACTTCTTTGATTTATGAATTATTGAAAAATTCAAATTATAAAGTCTGGTGCGGGGGGAATATTGGAATACCTTTTAGTCAATTAATACTGGATGCAGAAAAGGACGAGGAAAATAAACATATCTTTGTACTTGAAGTCAGTAGTTTCCAGATGGAGAGAATTAAATATTTTCGACCAAATGTGGCAGTCTTCTTGAATTTAACAAAAGATCATATGGATCGTTATGAAGATAAAATGGATTTATATTTTGAAGCTAAATTTCGTATAATTTCCAATCAGACCAGCGATGATTATTATGTTTATAATGAAGACGATCAATATTTAAGTAATAATATTCCACGGAACTGTCATGGAATTCCTTTTAGTTTGTCAAGGGTGAATAAAAGAGGAGTTTTTTTTCAAGATAACAAATTTTATCTTCCTGGAAATCGGGAAATTTTATCAACTTCTGAATTACATCTCAAAGGACGACACAATGTTTATAATATTCTTGCTGCTATTAATGTGGCAAATATTTATAATATACCGATGAAACAGATATCATCAACGTTATCATCTTTTAAAAGTATCGAACATCGTCTTGAGTTTGTTAGTAAAATAAATGGGATCTCCTATTATAATGATTCAAAAGCTACAAATGTGGATGCTGTTTTATATGCCTTGGAAAGTTTTGAAAATCCAATAATTTTAATTTTAGGTGGCAAAGATAAAAATTCAGATTTTACTCAACTGAGAGATTTTATTCAAAAATATGTTAAGCATGTTATTTTAATTGGAGAGGCTTCTGGAAAAATTGAAAAAAGTTTAGTCAATACAACAAAAATGGTAAAGGCGCTTGATATGACACAGGCTGTACATCTTGCATCAAAATTAGCCCTGGATGGTGAGATTGTTTTGCTTTCACCTGCTTGTGCAAGTTTTGATATGTTTGATAATTATGGACATCGTGGTAGAGTTTTTAAGAAATGCGTTAAGGATTTGAACAAAAATAATTGAGAAGTCAGGCGATGTGGTAGTATGCAATTTGGAGGAATTAATTGGCTGAAATAAAATTTCCAGAAATAAAAAATGTATATTTTGTTGGTATCGGTGGCGTAGGAATGTCAGGATTAGCGGAATTATTATTTAAATGGGGATTTTCTGTCAGTGGCTCTGATCTGGAAATTTCTGAGAATACTATTCGTCTGAAAAATCTTGGAATTCCTATTGCAATTGGGCATAGTAAGGAAAATGTTTCCAACCTTGATTTACTCGTTCATACTTCTGCGACAAATAATGATAATCCGGAATTAGTCAAAGCCAGAGAACTAAGTATTCCAATTATTAAAAGAGCTGAGATGCTGGGACAGATAATGAATATGAAAAAAAGTTCAATTGGTGTTAGCGGAACCCATGGAAAAACAACAACTACGTCGATGCTAAGCCGAATTTTTGAACAGGCTAAACTTGATCCAATTACAATTGTCGGTGGAGTTGACAGAACATTTAAATCTACAGTCCGTTTGGGTAAAGGTGATGTTGTAATTTCTGAAGCCGATGAATATGATCATTCATTTTTGAAGTTGAAACCTACGAATACCATAGTTACATCCATTGATTGTGATCATTTAGATGATTACGGAACTTTGAAAAATATTAAGAATAGTTTTATAAAGTATATTAATTCTATTGATTGTAATGGATTTTCCTGTGTTTGCACTGATGATCAAAATATTCAATCAATTATACCAAATTTAAAAAGGAAAGTAATCACTTATGGAATTAATTATCCTGCAGATATAATGGCTGAATATATACGCAGTGAACGTGGATTTACTATTTATGATTTAAAAATTAATAATAAAATTGTTAGTCAAATTCGGTTAAAAGTTCCTGGTGAGCACAATATTTATAATTCTCTTGGAGCGATTTGTGTGGCTCTGGAATATGGTATTTCTATAGATAATATCCAGACCGGAATTTCTAATTTTAATGGTGTTGAGCGTAGATTCCAGGTTATTGAAGAGAATGATAAATATGTATTAATTGATGATTATGCCCACCATCCTGTTGAAATTACAGCGACTTTGAAAGCAGCAAAGATCAATTGGAAAAATCGTGTAATCGCCGTTTTTCAACCTCATTTATTTTCACGCACTAAGTTTTTTTATAAGGAATTTGCCAGGTCTTTACAAATTGCTGATGTTGTAGTGATACTTGGAATTTATCCGGCTCGCGAGAAGCCAATTACCGGCGTGACAGGGCGACTGATTTATGATGAATTAAGAAATAATAAGCACTCAAATGTTTATTATGAGGAAAATAAATTTAATTTAGCCGGATTGATTGATAAAATAAAACTTCCCCAAGACAAGATAATTACAATGGGAGCCGGAGATGTCTGGCAAACCCACGGGGAATTATTAAAAATATTAAAGTGATTTTTGATTACTTTCTACTGGTTTCTGGTTGATTATGAAAAAACCTAAAATCAAAGTTTATTCTTCAAAAAACAATGTAATCTAATATAGCTAATCATATTTTTAAAATCAAACAAGATTTGATCATAGACTCAAGTAATTAAAATGCAGTTTATTATTAGTAAAAATATTAGAGTATTGAATCTTTAAAATTATTGTTTTTACAAATTACAAATCATAAATAATCTAAAAAATCTAATAATTTAAAGTAAAAATCAACAAATATTCTGGTAAATATTGTAAACATTCTTAACGATTAATGTAGTGAACGTTTGAAGATTTAACTGATAATCCGTTATTTTGTTAAAATATGCATATCTCAATATTTTTACAAAATGTTAGTCCGTGAAAATATTAGTGGATTTATGTAAAATATTGCAGATTTCTGAAAGAATTGTTTTTATTTGCTAAAGTTTTGAAAGGGTTTGTCGATATTTTGAGAGAATAAGAAAGGAGTTTGATATAATGAAAGAAATATTAAATATTGATGAAGTTGCAGAAACATTACATGTTAGCTCACGGACTGTTTATAATCTTTTAAAATCTGGGAAAATTCCAGGTATCAAAATCGGTGGACAGTGGCGATTTTCCAGGGAAGAAATTATGAAAATGTTCTTAGTTGGTAATAATATGAAAGTACATGATTCGTTTAATGAAATAAAGGAATAAAAATGAGAAGGGATAAAAAGGCAAAAATTCTTCTGGTCGATGATGATAAGATTTCATTAAAAATTTACAAATCCTATTTGTCAGGTCCGGAATATGAGGTTACAACTGCTACCAGTGCAATTGATGGTTTGAGGATATTGAATACCTATCAACCTGACATTATTCTTAGTGATTTTGTAATGGAAAAAATGAATGGAATTGAATTTTGCCATGAAGTTAAAAACCGTAAAGATATGCAAAATGTCATTTTTATTTTGATGTCAGCAGAGCGTGTTGAATCTAAAGACACTATTCAGGCACTTGAGGAAGGTGCAGATGATTTTCTGTTAAAAAGTACTGAAAAACCAGAATTTATTGCTAAAGTCAATGCATTTTTAAGAATCAAGTTTCTTCAGGATGATATACTTAAAAATAATAATATTTTAGAGAAAACTGTTAAGGCCCTGGATAATTCAAAAATAGAGTTAGAAAAGAAAAATCAGGAATTAATCGATGAAAAGGAAAGATTAAATACTTCATTTAAGCAAATATTGCTTATGAGTAAGGAACTGGAAGAAAAGAATGAGATTTTACATAAATCTAATATTGATAGGGAAAACAAATTTCAAAGTATTATTAAATTAATTTCAACCTTATTGGAGTCACGTAGACAATTTCATCGTGGACATGCAAAAGAAGTTGGTGAGATTGCAATGTATTTGGCTAAAAAAATTGGTCTTAGTGAATATGAAGTTAATGCAATTAATACAGCATCCCTTCTACATGAGATTGGGAAGTTTGGAATTCCCGATAATCTGGCATTAAAAAATCCCAGTGATTATACTCAGGATGAAAAAATGTTGTTGCAACGTCATCCGATTGTTGGTGCCTCAATGTTGGAAGAATATTTTGGCTCTAATAGTATTATTATTAAAATGATTAGACATCATTATGAAAAAGTTGATGGTACCGGCACTCCGGACAAATTAAAATTGAATGACATTCCCATTGGTTCGAGGATAATAGCTATTGCAAATAAGTTTGATAACCTGTTTAATCGGGCTGAAGATGGAAAAGCCGGTAGTGCTTTAGATGCTATGGAAAATTTAGCCGGATCTGTATATGATCCAAATATCATTAAATATTTAAGAGAATATATTATCGAACATAATCTGGAACATGTTGAAAATATTGAAAAAACTATGATCTATGAACTAAATCCTGGAATGGAATTAGCAACTGATATCTATACAAAAAATGGATTAAAATTGTTTTCTAAAAATACTATTTTGGATGAGCATAGCATTTCAAATATTATCAAATACGACAAAATTGATCCAATTGTAGATGATATATACATAAAAATATAAAAGGAAAATACCATGGATATTGCAACAATAATCGGAATTGTTTCAGGAATAGGTTTAGTCATTGTTTCTATTTTAATGAACAGTGGATTGGGGATTTTTGTTAGTATTCCATCTTTAATGATAGTCTTGGGTGGAACCATAGCTGCGACCTTGGTAGCTTATCCATTAAAAGAATTTATGTCAGTAATGGGATTACTAATAAGAGTATTTATTGTCAAAACTAAAGACCCTGAAAAAGTCATAGAGATGTTGATGGAACTTGCTTCAAATGCAAAAAAAGGAGGCTTGTTAACTCTTGAAAAATCAATAAAAGATATTGATGATCCATTCTTGGTCAATGCTTTACAAATGACTGTTGATGGAGCTGCAACTTCGGCAATTATTAAATCAATGAAACAGGAAATTTCTTTCCTGAAGAAAAAACATAAAGTTGGTTGGGAAATTTTTTCAACAATGGGTGGTTATTCCCCGGCATTTGGAATGGTTGGAACCCTTATTGGGCTGGTACAAATGCTTTCAAGTTTAGATGATCCCAGTACAATCGGGCCAAAAATGGCCGTTGCTATGATCACTACTTTTTATGGAACTTTATTCGCAAATCTCTTTTTCCTTCCTATGTCGATGAAATTGGAAAGAAGAAGTGCCAAAGAAACTGTACATATGGCATTATTACAAGAAGGAGTAATTGGAATCAGGGAAGGTGTTAATCCGAGAACTTTAGAGGATCGTTTGAGTATTTATCTTGATTCAAAGAAGAAGGATGACGAAAAAGGTAAAGAAAAAGGTAAATAACAGTTAGGGAAAAATAAATATGAGTGAAGTTGATTTTGATATGGAAGAAGAAGAGGTTTCGCAGGGTGATAGTGCAGCCTGGATGGCGACATATGGCGATTTAGTAACCCTGTTGTTTTGTTTTTTTGTACTACTTTTCGCTATGAGTTCGGTACAGGAAGAGAAGTTTAAGCAATTAGCTGCATCTTTACAAAGTGCAATGGGAACCGATGAAGTACCTGAAGCAGGAACCCGTGAAGGTTTGGCTATGGATGGAGCAGATGAAAAATCTGAACCTGATGCTGTTGATGAATTAGGTGGCATGGTAAAAAAAATGGACGATGAAATATTATCTGAAATTGAAGAGTTGATTATGTTTAATAAACTCCAGGGAAATGTAAAAGTTGAAGGTAATGAAAATGGCGCTACTATAACAATTTCAGATATGATTTTATTTCCGTCCGGAGCTGCATCAATGTCAAAAGGTGGACTTGAGATTATTGAAAAATTACATTTAATTTTAAAACAATTCGACTATAAGATAAGGGTTTTGGGGCATACTGATAATGTTCCGATTAATCATGAATTCTATAAGTCAAATTGGGAACTGTCATCTATGAGGGCTTGCCGTATTGTAAAGTATTTTCAGGCTCATGGAATTGATCCGAAACTTTTATCTGCCCAGGGATTTGCTGAATTTCAGCCTGTTGCTGATAATAGAACCGCTGAAGGCAGAGCGAAAAACAGGAGGGTTGAAATTGTATATGAACGGGTTTTGGAAACCGGACCTGATACACCGGTTGATTCTACAAAAGCAAATTCAGAAATACCGGTAAAAACAAAGTAGGAGTTTTTGAATTTCTTATTTACATCCGCTTATTATATAATTTTCAAGAGTGACATCTTTTTTGTAACATTCTTTTTGAATATACTCTAAAATTTGTAAAAATTGTTCATGTTGAATAAATCCGGGAATTACTCCCAGAACTTCATTGTTAGGAGTTAAAAAAGCCAATGATGGATAACCAGTGATTTTAAAAGTTGCTGTTATTTTTGGATTTTTATCAGCATTTATTCTAATTGGAACGAAATGTTTAAAGAGAAAAGTTTCGATTTCTGGAACAGAAAATGTTTTTTCGTCCATAACTTTACACCAATGACACCAGTCAGTATAAAAATCAATAATTATATGCTTGCCTTCAGCATTAGCTAATTCTATTCCTTCATCATAACTATACCATTCTTTGTGCTCACCGCCATATGCCAACAAACTTAGAATTGTTAACAGAATTATTATTTTTAATAATTTCATTTTTCACCTCATTTTTTAAATTCTTAATTTAACTTTTAGAGTTAATATTTGTAGTAAAGTTACAAATATTTTTGTTGGGAATCTGCAAGCATTATAAAAATTCCTATGATTTGGTGAAATATATTCTTATCTTTTTGCGATTTTTTCAACAGAATAAATATAGAAAGGGAAAAAATGAAAAAAAGAATTCTTGTATTATTAGTTTTATTGATGCTATTAATTAGTTTTTGTTCAAAACCGGAACCTACATTAAAACTAGAAGTTGGAACCCCGGAATATGATCTGGCAATTCAATTATCAGAAAAATTATCATATTTGAAGCCCGGCACAGATAGTGTTTTGATTTCTACTGACAAATATAATCTAACCAGTGATGAATTTATTAATAAAGTATATTCCACTTTTGGCACAAATTGTACACAATTGGCGACCTTTAATGCTCCAAAATTAGAAAAATTTGTCAAAGAATTTGGTGAGAAAATGGTTATTGATAAATTATTATTGTTAAAGGCAGAAAAGGAAAAAATTACGGTTACTGAAGTAGAAGTTGACAGTATTATGGATCTGCAGATTACTCAACTTGGTGGTAAAGAAAAATATGAAGAACAATTAAAATCTAATGGTATTTTACTTGAAAATGTAAAACAAGAAATTACTGCAGGAATGACCGTAAACAAATATCTCGAAAAGGTTTTTGATTCAAAAATTGAAATTCCGGAAGAAGATATTAATAAATCATACAATGAAGTTAAAAAAGTTAAGGCCAGCCATATATTACTGAAAACCGATGGTTTAAATTCAGATGAGAAAAAAGTTGAATATGAAAAATTAATGAATATCCGTGAAAAAATTCTTGCAGGTGAAGATTTTGCAAAAGCAGCAACCGAGTTTTCTGATTGTCCAAGTGGAAAAAATGGAGGAGACCTTGGAGAATTTACAAGAGGACAAATGGTAAAACCTTTTGAAGAAGTCGCATTTTCACTTCCGGTTGATGAAATTTCTGATATTGTAGAAACTCAATTTGGATATCATATTATTAAAGTTACCCAACGTAATCAGGAAACCAGACCACTTGAAGAAGTTCGTGAAAAAATTGAAAATGAATTGAAAATGTCTAAAAAGAATGATGTCTATTTAGAGTTGATTACTGAAATAAAAGAAGATGCAGGATTTGAAATAAAAATTTAACTTCATTAATATTAGTATTAATTAGCTGCCGTTTGGAATTTTCCAGGCGGCAGTTTGTTATTTATAGCGTAATTAATAATGTTTTTAGAAGATGCAATTTTCAACTTTAATAATTTAAGTAAATATATTATATTCAAAGGCTAATTGAATTAATAAAATTAAAAATGATAAATCAGTTTTAATAGTTATGAAAAAAAAGAAACGTTGTGTCATTTCATCTATAGCCGAGCAAGGTCTGAATGAGGTACGAATGTTTACAGTCTGTTTTAAATTAGGTTGGAAATTCGGCTTTTAACGAACTGTTAACAGGAATAATTTCCCACAATTATCAATGAGATTCTTCGTTGCTTCATAAATTCAGAATGACAACCTTGAGATTTTTTTGCGAATTTATCAGTTTGAAAAAAATAAACCGGAGAAAGAAAGTGATTATAAAATCTATAATAGCAAATAATTTTGGAGTTAATGTTTGGATTGTTGGTGACCATGGAAAGTGTATTGTTATTGATCCGGGTGGAAATTCTGACAAGGTTATTGAAGCAATAAATAAATTAAATTTAGAATTGGAATATATTTTTCTTACTCATTCCCATCCTGACCATTTGTACGGTGCAAAAAAAATGCAGACAAAATACAAAAAACCTGTATATATTCATTCCTCTGAAATGGAAATCATTAAAGGCTCTGTTGAGTACGGAAAAATGATTGGATTTGATAATTTGGAACTTCCTGATGAGATTATTCCTTTTAATCAGGATGACAAACTCAAATTTGGAGATTTGGTAATTGAAGTGATTCATACTCCGGGACATTCTCCGGGGAGTGTCTGTTTTAAAATTGAAGATTGTCTTTTCTCGGGGGATACTTTATTTAAGCAATCTGTCGGTCGGACCGATTTGCCGGGCGGTTCCTGGGATAAATTAGAAAAAAGTCTAAAAATTTTAAAAAACCTGGAGCCTAAGACAAAGATTTTTCCAGGTCATGGGCCTATGACAACTTTAGAGGAAGAATTAAAAAATAACTCTTATTTATCAAGTTAATTTATGAGTGATTTATACAAAAAATTTCTGGATTTTGAAGCAGAAAATGATCTTTTCAGCGATAAAAAAGTGATTATCGCGGGATTATCAGGAGGTGTTGATTCAATTACAATGGTTGATATATTATCAAAATATTGTAATCAAAAAGGAATCAAATTGATCGCAGCACATCTGAATCACGAATTACGTGGACAAAAAGCAGATGATGATGAGAATAATGTTGTTGAATTTTGTAAATCAAAGAATATTAATTTAAAAATAGAAAAAGTTAATACTCGAGAATATAGCAAAAAAAATAATTTATCGCTTGAAATGGCTGGACGGGAACTTAGATATAATTTTTTTAATAATATAGCCAAAAGTTTTGAAAAATCTGTAATTGCAACAGCTCATACTTTAGACGATCATATAGAAACTTTGTTGTTGCGAATAATCAAAGGTACCGGATTGAATGGAATGCGCGGAATCCCTTTTAAGCGAGATAATATTATCAGACCATTAAGATTTGCCAGGAAATTAGAGTTGTATAAATATGCCAAAGAGAATGGAATTAATTTCAGTGAAGACCATACGAATTTTGAAGAATTGTGCCAACGTAATATTATCAGAAATTCAATGATTCCGATAATATCAAAAATCAATCCTGGATTTTTAACAGCACTAGATAATTTTTCACGAATTACGGATGAGGCAAACCAATTAATAAAAAATATCGCATATTCTGAAATTCAAAAAGTAATTATTGAAGAATCCCAATTTCACATTGTTCTTGATATTTCTTTGTTAAATAATTATTTTACAGCTGTTAAAAAAGAGATTATTAATAAGGTGTCAATAAGATTCAATAAATTCGCTGAATCTATAAATTTTGAATCGATGGATAGACTGTTACAACAATTGAAAAGTCATAAAAGCAGTAAAATTATCGAATTAAATAATGGGCTCATAGCAAATATTGATAGAGGAAAACTGGTATTTGTTAATAAATCCGCCAGCGAGTGGGATAATATTATAATTGAAGTAGGTGAAAAATATAAAAATAACTGTTTTGAATTTCATTGTGAAACCGGGAGTAAATCAGAAATAGAGAATAATAAAAATAATCGGAATATTGAATTTATTGATTTGGAAAAAGCACAGGGAAAGTTAATTTTGAGGCACTGGAAACCGGGAGATAAAATCAAACCTCTTGGATTTTCCAATAGAAAAAAATTGAGTGATATATTTGTTGATAAAAAAATTCCACGCCTGGAGAAAAATATTATCCCGATCCTTGAGTCGAATGGGAAAATAATTTGGGTGTGTGGATTAAAATTATCAGATGAATTTAAAGTAACAGACAGCACTAAAAATATTTTAAAATTAGTGTTTAAAGGATAAAAAAATGAGAAATGAGTTTATATTAGGTGAAAAATTTGGAGAATATTCAGGAAGAAAAGCAAAACTTCTAATCTCTGAAGAGGCAATTCATGATAGGGTTAAAGAACTTGGTAAAAAAATCACTAAAGATTATCATGGGAGTTCTCCAATTATTATCGGCGTTTTAAATGGTTGCATACTTTTTATGTCTGATCTTTTTAGAGAATTGGATATGGATAGTGAAATTGATTTTATTAAAATATCATCTTACAATAATGATGTCAAAACCAGCGGAACAGTCAGGTTGTTAAAGGATATAAGTTGTGATATATTCGGACGAGATGTTTTAATTGTTGAAGATATTATTGATTCTGGTTTGTCAATAAAATTCTTAAAGAAAAGAATGGAAGAATGTGGTACAAAATCAGTAAAAATTGCAACTTTATTAATTAAAGAACATACAAAAGTTGATTTTCCGATTGATTATGTAGGATTTACAATCCCGGAAAAATTTGTTATTGGTTATGGTCTTGATTTGGCACAAAAATTACGTAATCTTAAATCAATATACGCTTTACAATAAATTAGAAAAGGTAATATTAAATTATGAAAGAACAACAGCATATAATTTTTCAGGAAAACGAAGAAAAGAAAAAATCAGGGAAAAATTTTTTGAATTTTAATAAAGATGATTCCGGAAATAACAAACCTAATGATAATGATGATTTCCAGTGGAAAAAAGGATCAAAAACCATTATTATGTGGGTGATTATTGCAATCAGTTCACTTTTTTTATTTGGTATTTTAAGCAGAGGAGTGAAGGAAGAGGTAGAAATTACATATCCCCAATATAAAAAAGAATTATTATCCAAAAACATTAAAAAAGCCACGATTATTGATGGTGAATTTCATGGAGAATTGATCGAAAGTAGTTCTCTGGAGATTGGTGGACGGGTTGAAGAAATCAAAAGATTTTTTATTTATTTACCACCCCAGGTTGACACAGAGATGTTAAAATTATGGGATGAAAATAATGTTCAATATAATTTTAAAAGAAAACAAACTCAGTGGACAACTATCCTGGTCAATATGTTGCCATGGGTTGTCTTTATTGGAATTTGGTTATTTTTAATTAAAAAAATGCAGGGACAAAATAATAAGGGTGTTTTTGGATTTGGAAAAAGCCGGGCAAAATTATGGACAGCTGACAGGCCAAAGGTAACCTTTGATGATGTTGCCGGTTGTGAAGAGGCAAAGGAGGAATTGCAAGAGGTTATTGAATTTTTGCAGGCGCCGAAAAAATTCGCCCGTCTTGGTGGAAAAATACCAAAAGGTGCATTGTTGCTGGGACCTCCGGGAACAGGAAAAACTCTCCTGGCAAAAGCCGTGGCCGGAGAAGCCGGAGTGCCATTTTTCAGTATTAGTGGAGCTGACTTTGTGGAAATGTTTGTTGGAGTTGGTGCATCCAGAGTTAGGGATTTATTTGAACAGGGTAAAAAGAATGCGCCTTGTATAGTATTTATTGATGAAATAGATGCTGTTGGAAGGCATCGTGGAGCCGGCCTTGGTGGTGGTCATGACGAAAGAGAACAAACATTAAATCAATTATTGGTAGAAATGGATGGGTTTGATGAAAAAACCAATATTATTATCATTGCCGCTACAAACAGACCGGATGTCCTTGATAACGCTTTGTTAAGACCGGGAAGGTTTGACAGGCAGATAGTTGTAGATGCACCGGATGTAAAAGGGCGTGAAGGTGTTTTAAGAGTTCATACCAAAAAAATTCCGTTGGCAAAAGATGTTATTTTAAAAACAATTGCAAAAGGAACTCCGGGTTTAGTTGGTGCAGATCTGGCTAACCTGGTAAATGAAGCAGCTTTATTAGCTGCAAGGAAAGAAAAGAAATCTGTTGAAATGGACGATTTTGAAGATGCAAAAGATAAGGTCATGATGGGAACTGAGCGCAGAAGCATGGTAATTTCTGAAAAAGAAAAGGAACTTACAGCATATCATGAAGCCGGTCATGCTCTGGTTGCAACTTTATTGCCTGATGCAGACCCAATTCATAAAGTTTCGATTGTACCACGAGGCAGAGCTTTAGGAGTTACGCACCAGTTACCAATTGATGAACGTCATAATTACTCCAGAAAATATATTCAAACTCAATTAAGCATTTTATTGGGAGGTAGGGCAGCAGAACAAATTATTTTTAATGAATTGAGTACTGGTGCCGGGAATGATATTGAGCGAGCAGCCACACTTTCAAGAAAAATGGTTTGTGAATGGGGAATGAGTGACCAACTTGGGCCTCTGACTTTTGGAAAGAAAAAGCAGGAAATTTTTCTTGGACGTGAAATATCTCAACATCGTGATTATAGTGAAGAAACCGCTAAATTAATTGATAAAGAAGTAAGAAAAATCATCGAAGATGCGGAAAACAAAGCAAAAAATGTTTTATTGGATAATCTTGATGATCTAAAATTAATTGCTATTACCTTGTTGGATCATGAAGTTATTTCCGGAGAGGAAATAAAGATTCTATTAAAAGAAAAAGAACTGGATAAACCTTTACCTAAAAAGAAGAAAAATACTGAAGATAAAGTAGATGCTAAAATAGTTGATGAACAAGAAAAACAAATAGTGGCTGAGAATGATAAAAACGAAAAAAATATAGAGGACGATTCTGAAGTTGAGGATAATCCGGATAAATGATTCTGCTCATCTGAAACAAGAAATGGAGCAGTTTGCGGTTGATAAAACCGGAATAGAGAAAATGCTGCCTAAGGGAGATTTCATCTTATTAAAAATTCCGGATATTTCTGCTCCTGCGGGAAATATTATTAAGCAACTAATGCTTTCAAAAGGTGGCGATTGTGCTGTATCCCGTGGAGTTGTGAATTGTTCTATTGATAAAGCTCCAATAATATTGATGGGTACAAGAAAACAGTATTCAGAACTTATAAAAGGATTAGCCGGCCAGGATTTTGGATTAAAAAAATTACGACAGGATTTGCTTGATTTTTTTGATAATATTAAGAGGGACAAAATTTTTAGGCTTGGACAAAGAGAATTGAATCTGTCTCGCAAAACTCATATTATGGGAATATTGAACGTAACTCCTGATTCTTTTTCTGACGGAGGAAAATATATAGACATAAAAAGTGCTGTTTCAACGGCAATTCAAATGGAAAAAGATGGTGCGGATATCATTGATATTGGTGGAGAATCAACCAGACCCGGGGCAGAAGCTGTTGATTTGGAAACTGAACTAAATCGTGTTATTCCAGTAATCAAAGAAATAAAATTGCAGACAAATATTCCAATCTCTATTGATACTTATAAATCAAAAGTAGCGGAAGCTGCTCTTGATAATGGAGCAAATTTAGTAAATGATATTAGTGGGTTGACATTTGATTCTCAAATGGTTAATACTATCAAAAAATATAAAGCATCTGCTTGTTTAATGCACATAAAAGGCAATCCACGTAATATGCAGAAAAATCCAATATATGAAAATATAATTGATGAAATATTGTCTTTTCTCAGAACTTCTGTAGAACTAGCTGAAAGTGTTGGAATCGATAGACAACGTCTTCTAATTGATCCGGGAATTGGTTTTGGTAAGAAATGGGAGGATAATTTTATAATTCTTAAATATCTCGAAGAATTTAAGTCGCTATTAATTCCACTCCTGGTAGGTCCTTCAAGAAAATCATTTATCGGAAATCTTCTTGATCTTCCTGTGGGAGAACGTTTAGAGGGAAGCCTGGCTTCTGTGAGTGTTGCAGTTATGAATGGTGCGGATTTTGTCCGTGTCCATGATATTAAGTCAACTTATCGTACCATTAAAGTAATTGATAAAATTATTGGGAAGGCCTGATGGATTTATTTACAATAAAATTTATTACCATATCTATCCTGGACATAATTGATATAATTATTGTATTTTTGATTTTTTATAAATTATATGAATTTTTTAAAGGTTCACGAGCCGCACAGATGTTAATCGGCCTTGCTTTAATTGTTCTGCTAACTATCGCTTCCAGGGTTTTACATTTGCAAAGTTTGGGTTGGATTATGGGGAAAGTTCAAACAGTCTGGGTAATTGCCTTTGTAATTGTATTTCAACCTGAGTTAAGAAGAATTTTGATAAACATAGGGCAAAACCGATTATTCAGAACAATTTTTCATGAACCTCGCTCTAAAACAATAAATGAAACGGTAGAAGCCACCCAGGAACTTGTGCGTAGAAAATGGGGAGGATTGATTGTACTTTCAAAAGAGAACAGTTTGAAAAATATCAAAGAAAATTCAACAGAACTTAATGCAAAAATCTCAACGGGCTTATTAATTTCAATATTCAATCCAAATTCGCCATTACACGATGGTGCTGTAATTATACAAAATGATATTATTGAAGCAGCCGGTTGTATTTTACCGCTTTCTTCTAATCCGGATTTAGACCCTTTAATGGGAACCAGACATAGAGCAGCCCTGGGAATGGCAGAAGAATCAGATGCAATTATTGTTGTTATCTCCGAGGAAACCCAAAAAGTTGCTCTTGCACATAGTGGTATGTTTTATCGGAATGTTGATGAAGATATGTTGAGGGGGCTTTTAAATAAATTATTTTTTACAGGTTTAGAAGAAAAAAAATAATGTTTGGCAAAAACAAATTTTTTTTTCAAGTAAAACTGAATATTATTTCAGTTTTATTATTATTGATAGCAAGTAGATTATTTTGTACTCCAACCAATTTTAATGGTCAATGGCAAAGTGAAAATATATGGACTTTGGAAACTAAGATACCAAAGCCTGAATTTATCATATCAGGGAATGATGTTGAAGCAAAATGTCAATTGGTAGTACCACAATTGAACATAGAAGCCAGGATAGGATATCCGGAAATTCCATTTTTTGTAAAAATGATAAATGCTTTGCCCGATGAAATTACTACCGGATTTCACGGCTCCGATGAAATTGTCGAGACATTACCCGCGCCTATAAAAATATTTTATGAAATTCCAAAAGATGGTGAGCCTGGTAATAACAATGATTATGATAATGAAATTCATCCCGTTTACCAATCATCAAAACAAAGTGTTTCCGTTGAATTTGTTGGATATCTTAATGGAGCACCAATTTCTAAAATTATTTTCTATCCCTATAAAATTATTAATGATGGCTTGGCAATAAAATATTATAAAAATATAACGTTGAGCGTGTCAATCCAGTCGGGGAATAAAATAAACGGGGTAATTAAATCACAAAATAATCCAATTTTTTCTTCACTGGGGTTTTTGCAGCAAAATATAAGAACAAAGCAATTTCAACATTTTCCAAAAGCAGTATTAAATCCGCTTATTGGGAAGCAACAAATAAAAATTATTGTTGATAGGGACGGAATTTATCGTCTTACAAAGAAAAGCCTGGTTGATGACGGTGCGGTTTTCAAAAATCTTGACCCACGAACTTTTTGTCTCAGAAATAGGGGAGTTGAAATTCCAATATTTGTCAGTGGTGAATCGGATGGTGTTTTTAATAATAGTGATTATATAGAATTTGTAGGGTTTCGTAATCGTAATAGTGTTGCTGAATATGAATATGATCCATTTACAAATAAAAATGTTTATTGGCTATCATGGGGATTTGACGATGGGTTGCGCTATGCCGAAGAATCAGCAAAGCCTACAGTTTCAGCAGATAATGCTATATATTCCAAAGATTATTTATATACTCAACATTTTGAAAAAAATGATTATTTTGCAAGATTAGGCAGGGTAGATACAGATCATCCAACATTTATCAGAGACCATTGGTTTTTTGACTCCGGGATAAATACCGGAACCAAAAAAGATTATTTATTTGATTTAATTCATCCCAATATAAATTCTACAAAAGCCTTTAATGTGGAAGTTGGGATGCACGGATTAACATATCAGGAATATCATCACGATGTAGATATTCACATTAATAATTATTTTACTGCTTCCGGCCAATGGTCTGATCAGAAACTTCATGTTATTCGTAATGAATTATCGACTGTTTTATTTAACAATTATCTACAAAACGGAATCAATGAGATTCAAATTTCTGTTGTCGGCGATGATGCAACTGCAAAATATGATAAGGTTTTATTTGATTATTTAAAGATACAGTATCATAGGTTATATAAAGCCCGGGATGATTTTATTGACTTTCTTCCCCCAAAAGGTTATCCGGAAGGTTTATATCATTTTTCTATAGACAATTTTGATAATCCGGAAATTTCAGTTTACAAAGTTGGTAAAAGCCGAATGATTGATTTTGATATTAATTATAATCGCCATTATGAAACCTATTCATTGTATCTTGAAGATTATGTTCATAATGATTCAACTCTTTATTTTGCCGCATCAGGAGATGGGATTTTAACACCTTTATTAATTCAACCTGATACTCTTTTAGGAATCAGAGAGTCTTCTAAAGAGGGTGATTTAATAATTATTATAAAAGATATGTGGCAGAATGAAATAAATGAATTACTTGAATTTTATGAAGAAATTGGATATCACCCGGTTGTTCAAACTATCTCTGATATTTATAATGAATTTAACTTTGGAATAATTAGTCCTTTTGCATTGAAAGACTATTTTAAGTATGCCAAAAATAACTGGAGTACAGATTTGACTCATGTTTTGTTAATTGGGGATGCCAGGATTATGAGAGAAGCAACAATTCCAAGTTTATTTTTTCAATCTTATAAATATGGTGCCTGTGTATCAGATCATTGGTATACACTTGTGGGTGAAAATGAAAATATTCCTGAATTTGCGATTGGACGTTGGCCCTGTTCAACGAAAGATGAATTGGAATTGTTAATAGAAAAAAGAATTAGTTATGACAAAAACTCTTTTTCCGGTTTCTGGAAAAATGAATTATTATTTATTGCTGGATATGAAGATCAATTCAAAAATCAATCAGAAGAAATGATTTACACACAAATCGAAAAAGATTATGGAGTGAATCGTATTTATGTCAATCCATCGAATGAGGGAACACAATTTTGGGGTGGCTCAGATACTTTAATTTCATTATTCAACAGGGGATTATCACTAATAAATTACATGGGACATGGAGGAGGCGCTGTTTGGGCTGATCGTTCGCTTTTTAATACATCTCATATTTCAAGTTTAGATAATTACGACAGATTACCTTTTATTACTAGTATGACTTGTTTTACCGGAGATTTTGCAAACTTATCTGGTCTTGGAATGTATCTTTTATTAGCTGAAAACGGAGGTGCTATTGGTTTGTGGGGTTCCAGTAGTGTAGGTTGGATCAAGAATGATTACTTACTTGCCAAACCTTTTTACGATGTGATATTTACTCCTGGAATGACTGTTGGACAGGCTATTCAAACAGCAAAAATAAAATATTTGGCTGAAAATTATTTTGACTATTTAAAAATGTCGCTTATGAATGCTTTTAACCTGATTGGCGATCCAACTGTTAAAATTCCTTTTACGAGAGATAAAGTTGAGGTTGAAATCAACAAAGATAGTCCTGAACCTGGAGATAATATAACATTAAATGGAAAACTACCATTTTCCGATGGCCAGGCTTTTGTAAATATTTATGACAGAAATAAAATCCGATTACTTGAAGAACCCTTATCGTCGAAAATCACATCTAATACCTGGTCTTATAATCTTACTCTTCCAGCCGGAATTGATCCCGGAAACGCTTATATTAATTATTTTATGAAAAATGATGATGGTGATGAACAAGTAAATGGAGCGGTGGCGTTTAATATTAAAGGGTTGAATTATTATAATTTTTATTCCATACCTGCAAGACCTCATAAAGATGAAAATTTTATATTGGGAGTTGAAGTTGATGTGAATAATTTTTCAAATTTATATTGTGAAATTGATACAATTAGTGCGTATGAATATCTGGATCAAAGTGGAATCGAACATGTGATTAGTTTTCAGAATAGTGAACTTATTGATTCGATTGGGATGTCACTTGTATCCGGTAACAGATGGCAGATAAATACTCCTGTTTCTTTATCTCAATCAAATAAATTGATAGCCATTCGATTTGTAGTAACTGATGAAAATGAAGAAAAAGTTGTTAGTCCCATATACACAATACATACAAAAACAGAGCCTGATATTTATCCTGTAAGTATTGAACAAAAGTTAGGTGATTTTCCGGAATTATGGGTGAAAATAAATTATTTTGGTGATGACACTATTAATGTTCAGACAAAAATTTTACGGGGAAGTGGAGAATTATTTGGAAAACAGAGTACAACTCTTTTACCAAATAGAGGTAAAACAATAAAAATGTCCGGAATATTAGGATTTGAAAACGAGATATTTAATGTAATAGTAGATCCTGATAATGAAATCGAAGAAAAAAATGAATCAAATAATCATCTTATCGATACTATATTTGTTAATGTTTTTCCGGTTTTGCCGGGAATTGGGACAACAATTAACGGAATAGAAAATAATACAATTAGTATCGACCAATTTTTTTCTTGTAATATTCCTCCTGAAAGTGCTGTAGATTCTTTTGCATTTTGTCTATCCAAAGATTCATTAATAAATAATTCCAATCAACCTGATTTTGAACTAATATCACCTTTCCCTGATATTTCAAAAAAAATATACAGCTTAAAAGTTAATAATAATATTTATCAGGCTAAGTTAAATATGTTAATAAATATAAAAGTTGATTCTGTAATTTCTGAAATAGAAAATTTACAGATCGGACGTTGGGATTATTATCTGCAAACCTGGATTATTGAAGAATCCCAAAAAATAAACCAAAATTTTTCCACTCAAATAAGTTCTGCCGGTAAATTTTGTTTAATAAGGTGTGAAGACTATAAGTCGCCTGGTTTGGAATTAAATCTCGAAGGCCAGAGATTTTTCCAGGATTCCTATGTTTCCAGGAGGCCTAATATTTCTATAGTTGCAGAAGATGAAAATGGTATTAGATTTGACAAAGATGGAGTAAAAATATTTTTAGATGATGTAGCTGTGGATTTTTCTTCATTAAGTTTGCCGGATACCATTATTGAGGGAAATTATATTGCAGCCAGGTTCAGACCTGAATTGGATTGGGGAGAACATATTATAGATGTTACTTTATTTGATGCTGCCGGAAATATGTCTTCGGAACGAATTGAATTTATAGTTAGTAATGAATTGAAATTATTTGATTATGGAAATTTCCCAAATCCTTTTAAAACCAGGACAGCGTTTATATATGAATTAACTCAAAGAGTAGAGACTTTTAAAATAAGTATTTATACAATATCAGGGCGTTTAATTAGAACTCTTGATAATAATAGCATTTATACTACCGGATTAGCAATGAATGATGGAGGCTATCACGAAATACTTTGGGATGGCTTGGATGACAGTGGTAATTTTGTTGCTAATGGAGTTTATTTCTATAAGATTTATGCCAGAAAAGATAATAAATCAGCTAGTTCAATCGGGAAGATAGCTAAAACAAGATGAAAAAAATTGTAAAAATAATATATCTGTTTTTATTTGTACACACTATTGGTTATAGTGGGGAATATGCAGATGCATTTTTAGAATTGGGAGTCAGTGCCCGTTCCCTGGCAATGTCAAATACAATTGGAGCTATTGATACAAGAGAAACTGCTTTTTATAGTAATCCGGCAGGTCTTGCATTTATCAGGCAAAAAAGAATTGGCATGATGTATACTTCGCAATTTGGGTTAGCAGACAATAATTATTTAGGCTATGCTACTAAATTATTCAAAAATTCTGCTCTTGCATTTAGCTGGATACGTTGTGGCATTGATGATATTTTAGTAACTCCGGATATTTTAAAAGAAGAACCAGATCCGGCAAAAAGAAAAGAGTTTGTCAAAAATCAATCAAATTTTCCATTTACTAAAAATGTAGAAGAGGCAATTTTTATTTCCTATAGTAGATATGTTTCAAAAATTATTAAACTTGGTTGGAGTTATTCAAAATTTAAAATTGAGATACCCTGGGGAATGAATTTTA
Source organism: Fidelibacterota bacterium (assembly GCA_029939575.1). Taxonomy (GTDB): domain Bacteria; phylum Fidelibacterota; class UBA2242; order UBA2242; family JAOZSR01; genus JAOZSR01. Next base: position 39,117 of record JAOZSR010000009.1, on the reverse strand, counting down.
AGATTATCAGGAAAAATCTTGATAATCTTGAAGCCTATGGACTTGGATTGGATATTGGTGGACGATTAAGAGTTAATGGAGAGGATCTTTTTGATTTAAAAGACCTTGGTATGATTAATATTGGATTGAATATTCAGGATGCAACAGGTACAATTATTTATTGGGAAACAAAACATCAGGATAAAATCGCAATTGGGCCGGCTTTATCTTTTGCTTTGGAGCAATCTTTTGAAAAAATTAATCTGGATCTCAATCTTGGAATGGAAAAAAATTATCGCTATGATGAAAAATTTCGCTATGGATGTGAATTAGTTTACCAGAATAAAGTAAGTTTGAGAGGAGGAATCAGGCAATCTGACTTTACACTTGGGTTAGGATTGGATTTTGAATTATTGAAAAAAAGAATAACTTTGGATTATTCTTTTATGAGCCATGATTTAGGTGCATGTCATAGAATTGGGGGAGGTATTGGTTTTTAGAGTTGCGTGGGTGATTGAATGATTAATGATAGTATTAGAAATAGATATTTATTGACTATAATAACGATAATTAATTTACTATATTTTTGCTTTCAATGTGGTGATAATTTGGAAGATCCTGATCCGCCATCGAAGGTTCTTTGGGTTGAAAAAACCGCTCCACAGGATTCGATTGAACACGGAATTGATGCCTATGATGGTGATGGGATTTATCTGGAATGGCATCGTAATTTTGAAGATGATCTTGCCGGTTATAAAATTTATCGGGCATTTACGAGTCCTGATAGCAATTTTGTTAAAATTATGGAAGTTGAAAATATTGGAATAATTAATGCTGATACATCCTGGATTGATGAATTAGCCCCTATAGATAAATATTGTTATTATTATATTCGGGCATTTGACCATGCTGGTAATGTTAGTGAACGGTCTGATACTATTGAATATAAGCTAATAACAAAAGCAGAGTTGGTATCACCAACGATAAATGACATTCCAGAAACCACACCGGTTTTTAAATGGAATGATTATGGGCGTGATTCTTATCAGTATGTATTATATTTAGAAAATTTTTTATCTAAAGAAGTTATTTGGATTTATCGTATGAATAAGAGAAATTATGGAGATTTTTTACAATCTGTTTTATATAATTCAAATGGAACAGCAAAAGTCCGGGAATTAAGTAAGGGACAAACATATAGATGGAGAATAGATGCAATAGGAGTAGTAAATCCAATGGATATTGATATATCTGGAAGTGAATCAAATTGGGGCTTCTTTTCGATTGCAGAGTAACTGTGGGGTTAATAATTTGAATAAATATTTTTTATTAACAATTTTTATTATAATGAATGTCTTTTTATTTGGACAAGAGAGTAAAAAAATATCCAGAGATTTGAAAAAAAGCAGTGCAGCAAAATATACTTTTTCATCTAGTACTGATGCGTTGTTAATGACAGTGAAAGTATGGGGTGAAGTAATTAAGCCTGGTGTTTTTGATGTTCCGATTGGATTAGATTTGGTTGAATTACTGTCTTCAGCCGGAGGTCCTACTGATGCTGCAAAACTATCAAAAATAAGAATAATTCGTGGAGTTGCTTTAGGTAATGAATCTGAGGTTGAAATAATTGATGTAAAAGAGTTTTTGGAGACTGGTGATCATAGTTTAATTCCGGAAATAAAGCCCAACGATACTGTCATTGTACCAAAAAAACCAATGCAGATTATTTCCTCGTCAATATCCTGGTCAACTCAGGTATTAAGTGTGGTTACTGCAATTACCATGATTCAATATTATATAGCAAGATCTAGTAACTAATTATTTGGAAACCAGAAAGTTAGGAGAAAGTAAATGATTGATGAAATTGATGTAAAAATATTAGATATACTTCAAAAAGATGGAAGAATACAAAGAAATCGAATTGCTGAGAAAGTTGGTCTAACGATACCGGCTGTAAGTGAAAGAATGAGAAAACTTGAAAGTAAAGGCATAATTAATGGGTATCATGCCACGATTGATCACTCAGCTATTGGCAAAGATGTTACTGCTTTTGTTTTTATTATGACTGCTCCAATAAAAGATATTAATCAATTTATCAATCGATTTAATGATGAAAATGATATTCGTGAATGTCATTCAATTACCGGTGAAGGTTCTCATCTTTTAAAAATTAATACAAAAAATACATCCAGCCTGGAAAATTTGCTTACTAAAATCCAATCCTGGCCGGGAGTACTTCAAACCCGAACTTTTATTGTGCTCTCCAGTTACAAAGAATTTTCACCAATCAGACCATCTGAATCTTTTATTAAAAGTTCTTAATTAGGGAAAAAATGATATCTGAAGTTAAATTAGAAATTCAAAATATTGAACCTCAATTATTAGAATTACGGAGGTTTCTTTGACGTTGATGAAAAAAGGCGTCAATTAAAAGAAAATCAGATAAAAACAACTGAATCTGAATTTTGGCAATCACAAGAACAAGCCCAGGAAGTATTACAGTTAATAAATCGTCTTGAATCTGTTTTAGGAAAATATGATGATATTTCCAATCTATATGATGAAATTGTAGGCTTATTGGAAATTGCAATAGAGGAAGATGAAACTAGCATAGAATCAGAATTGGGTGATATGCTTGTTACCCTAAAGGAAAAAATCTCTAATTTGGAACTTCAGACTATGCTTAGTGATGAGGATGATTCAAAAAATGCGATTTTGACTATTCATCCGGGAGCCGGTGGTACAGAATCCCAGGATTGGGCAGAAATGCTAATGAGAATGTATCTTCGTTGGATCGAACGATCCGGAATGACAGGTAAGATTCTTAATCTTCTCGATGGTGATGAAGCAGGAATTAAGGATGTTACAATTGAAGTGTCAGGAGAATATGTTTATGGTCATTTAAAAGCAGAGGCTGGAATTCATCGTCTTGTGAGGATTTCCCCCTTTGATTCAAATTCACGGCGACATACTTCCTTTGCTTCGGTTTTTATTTATCCGGAAGTAGATGACGATATTGAAATTGAAATAAATACTGATGATTTGAGAATTGATACTTTTCGGGCCAGTGGGGCAGGTGGACAACATGTAAATAAAACAGATTCTGCTATTCGTATTACTCACATTCCCACTGGTATTGTTGTACAATGCCAGAATGAGCGTTCACAGTATAAAAACAAAGCAAGCGCGATGAAAATGCTTAAAAGTCAGTTGTATCAGTTAGAGATTGAGCAAAGAAAGAAAGAAAAATCAGAGATAGAGAAAAATAAAAAAGATATTGGCTGGGGAAACCAAATCAGGTCCTATGTATTTCATCCTTATACAATGGTTAAAGATCATAGAACAAAAGTAGATAAAACGAATATTCAGGCTGTTATGGATGGAGATCTTAATGATTTTATCAGGGCCTATTTATTATTAAACAAAACAAAGGAGAATAAAAAGTCTTGAGTACTGAAACACCAACACAAGGAAAATCTTTAACAGAAATTATTGACGTTAGAAAAGAAAAAATTAAAAAAATCAGAGAATTAGGTTTTGAGCCTTATGAATATAATTTTGAACGCTCTCATTTGACAAAGGATATACTTGATAGTTATGATGAAATTGCCGAAAAAAATGTAGTCAGAATTGCCGGCCGATTAATGGCAATCAGGAATATGGGAAGAGCAAATTTTATTGATATCCAGGATGATGAAGGAAAAATACAGGTTTATATTCAAGAAAATAAAGTTGGCAAGTTAGGTTTTAAACTATTTAAGTTACTTGATATTGGTGATATTCTCGGATTTTCCGGCACAGTTACAAAAACCAGGACCGGACAGGTTACAATTTTTGCTACTGAAATAAAAATGTTATCAAAAAATATTCGTCCGATTCCGATTGTAAAAGAAAAGGATGGCGATGTATTTGATGCTTTTTCTGATAAAGAACAACGATATAGACAACGCTATCTTGATATGATTGTAAATCCATCAGTTAAAGATGTTTTTAAGAAACGTAGTAAGATTATCCAATGGACAAGAGATTATTTAAATAATAGCGGATATCTGGAGGTAGAAACTCCAATTTTACAGCCAATTTACGGTGGTGCAAATGCACGTCCTTTTAAAACTTTTTATAATGCATTAAACAGTAATTTTTACCTGAGAATCGCACTGGAATTATATCTTAAAAGATTGATTGTCGGTGGTATTGATAAAGTCTATGAAATTTCTAAAACTTTCAGAAATGAAGGTGTTGACAGGAGTCATAATCCGGAATTTACTCTTTTGGAGTTTTATGAAACTTATGTTGATTATAACTATATGATGGATTTTGTAGAAAATTATTTTCGGTTTTTATGTGAAAAACTGGGGAAAACAGATTTTATGTATAATAATCATAATATTGATTTTAGTCAGCCTTTTCAACGTAGATCTATGTTTAATTTATTAGAGGAATATGTTGGACAGGATCTGAGCAATTCCACTGAAGAAGAACTGAAAAAAGTTTGTAAAGAAAAAGGCATTTCTCTTAAAGATTCTGATAATTACGGGAATTACCTCGCATATTTGTTTGATGAATTTGTAGAACCTAATTTGATTCAACCTACTTTTGTAATGGATTTTCCTGAAGCAATTTCTCCGTTTGCCAAACCTAAGAGAGGTGGGGCAAAGGGAATTGTTGAAAGATTTGAGTTATTTATTGCTGGTCAGGAATTTGTGAATTCCTTTAGTGAATTAAATGATCCTATTGATCAACGGGTAAGGCTGGAAAATCAGGAAAGGTTGCAGGAATCAGGAGATGAGGAAGCTCACCAGATGGATGAAGATTTTGTACGGGCTGTTGAAACCGGAATGCCTCCAACAGGTGGTGTTGGGGTTGGTATAGATAGAGTTGTGATGTTATTAACAGGACAAAATTCTATTAGAGATGTGCTCTTTTTTCCCCAAATGAGGTCATAAGGTGTTCACGAGATAATGCGGTTTTCATTTTTTATAGCCAAACGGCACTTATTTAGTCAACACAAAATTGGATATATTTCTTTTATTAGTATAATTTCAATAATTGGATTGTCACTTGGTGTAGCGGCTTTAATTTTAACAATTTCAATTCTTAATGGTTTTGAGCAAGAGGTCAAATCAAAATTAATTGATTTTGATGCTCATATCCGTTTACGTTTATTTTACCAGGAATCTATGGATACAACTTCTAAGGTAGATAGTACTTTGAATTCTATCGGGGAGATAAAATATATTGCACCTTATATTCATAGAAGTGTTATGATAAGACATGGAAATGAAACAGAAGGTGTTGTTTTAGAAGGTATTTCGGAAAAAGATATTCATAATACTCTTCGAATTGATAGGTTCTTGTCTAAAGGTAAGATAGATTTTAGTGAAGAAAATAAATATTCCGGAATTGTAATTGGGAAAAAGTTAGCTGAAAAATTAAATGTTGATATCGATGATAAAGTATATCTATTCATTTTGCATGGTTCTCAGGGAATTGGTAGTCGGCCAAAGATTGGCAAATTTCGACTTACTGGTATTTATGATTCAGGAATTGCTGATTATGATGATATTTTTGTTTATACTGGCCTAAAGTCCGCTCAGAGAATTTATGAATTGGACAATACTTTTTCAGGATATCAAATATTGCTTAGTAACCCATTAAATGCAGATAAAATTGCAACACAAATAAATAAGGAATTAGGTTTTCCTTATCATGCAATGAGTTGGAATGATCTGCATAGCAATCTTTTTCGCTGGTTGGAAGTTCAACGATTACCAATAATCATAGTATTTGGTTTAATTGCATTAGTAGCGATTTTTAATATTATCAGTTCGTTAATGATGATCGTTCTGGAAAAGACTAAAGACATTGGAATATTAAAAAGTATGGGTGTAAATAATAGTCAAATTACCGGAATTTTTATGATAGAAGGAGGTTTGATAGGAATAGCGGGAACTTTATTAGGGTTTTTGGTAGCGATATTTCTTTCCTGGATCCAAATGAAATTTTCTGTTATCTCAATACCTGAAGATGTTTACTTTATGAGTAAATTACCGGTTTTATTAAATTGGAAAGATTTTTTATATATTGGTATAGGAACGTTAATATTTTCTTTAATTGCTACTTTTTATCCGGCAATCAAATCAAAAAAATTATTACCAGGTGAAGCAACAAGGTATGAATAAAAAAATTGAAAACTGGATTGCGCTGAGATATTTTTTCTCAAAGAAAAAAACAGGATTGATTTCCTTTACATCTTATTTTTCAATTTTTGGGATTGCAATAGGTACTTTTGCATTAGTTGTTACCTTAAGTATTCTTAATGGTTTTGAAACTGAAATAATATCCCGTGTAATTGATTTGGAATCACATATTAAAATTACAGGTAATAATATTGTAAATATTGATATTGAAAATGTCAGAGATGCGTTAAAATCGGAAGATGTGAAAAGTATCAAGCCCTTTGTTTCTGGAAAATCAATATTAACAAGTAATACCAATGAAGAAGTAGTCAGAATTTTTGGAATTGATTCACTAAGTATTCAGAATAAATTATCAAGAAATGGGGCGATTATAAGAGGTAGTCATAAATTATATTCTCCCATATCAAATTTACCGGGAATTATATTAGGTTATCGTCTGGCTGACAAACTTGGGTTATATATTGGAGATACTGTTAATGTTATCAATCCTTTGAAAATAGGTGGTACAATGAATATTCCGATTGTTGGAAAATTTGTATGTAGTGGCTTTTTCAAATTAGATCTTTTTGATTATGATGATAAAGTAGTATTTATTAAAATAAACCAGGCCCAAAAAATCTTTCGTAAGAATGATAGTTATACCGGAATAAATGTTACTTTTAATGAATTTGAAGAAAGAAAATTTTTAAAAGAAAAAATAGTGACTAAATTGGGTAAAGATAGAAATGTTGCAACCTGGAGTGAATTACACCGTAGCCTTTTTGGTGCAATGAAACTTGAAAAATATGGAAGTTTCATCGCTTTATGCCTGATTATTTTGGTAGCAATTTTTAATCTGATGAGTTCTTTGGTCATGTTGGTAATTGAAAAAATAAGAGAAGTTGGAATGTTACAGGCTTTGGGAATGAATAGAATCCAGGTCAGGAAAATATTTTTATATCTGGGCATGATAACCGGTTTTTTAGGATTGTGCATAGGACTACTGTTTTCTTTGAGTTTATGCCTGATTCAGCAACATTTTCACATAATTCCTTTACCATCAGTTTATTTCATCCCATATTTACCGGTTGAAGTACAATTTTTAGATGTATTTGGAGTGATATTTGCCAGTGTGATTTTTATTTTTGGAGGAACTTTTTATCCCAGTTGGCGTGTTAGTAAATTAATGGTTTTAGATGCAATTCAATATGAGAAATGATATGGAAAAAATATTAAAAGTAGATAATGTAAGTAAATCTTATTGGAATGAAGGCAATGAGATTAAAGTATTACAAAATGTAAGTTTTTCAGTTAACAAGGGTGAAATAATTGCGATTATGGGACCTTCCGGGATTGGGAAATCTACCTTGTTGAACCTGCTGGGAACACTTGATATTCCTGATTCAGGGAATATTTATTATAATGAAAAAAATCCTTTTGAAATGAAAGAAAAGGAAATTGCAAAATTTAGAAATACGAGTATAGGATTTGTTTTTCAATTTCATCATTTACTGCCGGAATTTACAGCTTTGGAAAATGTAATTATTCCATCGGTTATTTATCAAAAAAGGACAAAGGAAGCATTTGACAAAGGCCGTTCAATACTGGAGAAAGTTGGTTTACTTGAGAGAATCTCTCATCGTCCATCAGCCTTGTCCGGAGGAGAACGCCAGCGAGTTGCTGTTGCCAGGTCATTGATTAACAATCCTTTAGTTGTCCTTGCCGATGAACCATCCGGAAATCTTGATTTGGAAAACAGTAATAAGCTTATTGAATTAATAATAGATATTAATAAAGAATTTAATAGAACATTTATCATAGCTACACATAATCATTCCATCGCAAAAAAAATGGATAAAGTATTGTATCTTGATGGTAGTGGTGCAAAGTTTGTATAGAATATTATCAGGTAAAATGAATAAAAAGTAAAATGGAGTTTGACATCTGAATTCTTCTATTTTATATTTAAATAAGAAGTATTTGATGAAAGAGAAAAAATGAGTGAATTTTCAAAAAAAATATTAGGAATTATAGAGAAAGCAAAAAAAGAAGCCATACGTTTAGACAATAATTATGTCGGGTCAGAGCATTTATTACTTGCAATATTATCTCTGGAAAAAAGTAATGCAGTCGAGATTTTGGATAATATTGGAATAAATATCGACGAGTTGATAAATTCTATTGAAGATACATCCAGGGGTTCCAGTGAAACCGCAATGAAAGGTAATATACCTCTTACAAGTCAGAGTGAAAGAATCTTGCGGAATTCTTTTACAGAAGCCAAAGAAACCAATAGTAAGGTCATTAATGATGAGCATCTTTTACTAGCGATTCTAAAAGATTCTGACTGTCTTGGATCTGAGATCTTAATTAGTTATGGTATTGATTACCATGCAATAAAAAGGCAGGTTCTTAATCCAATTTTTAAAGGTAAAAAAAATGACCGAAAATTAAAAAAAGTAAGTAAAACACCAGCCCTGGATCATTTTTCAAGAGATATTACCACAAAAGCCAAAAATGACGAATTAGATCCTGTCATTGGAAGAGATATTGAGATTGAGCGGGTTGCCCAAATTTTATCCCGTAGGAAAAAAAATAATCCCGTATTAATTGGTGAACCAGGTGTTGGGAAAACAGCTATTGTCGAAGGATTAGCAATCAGAATAATTAATAGACAAGTGCCTCGCTTGCTTTATAATATGAGACTTGTTGCTCTTGATTTAGCAGGAATTGTAGCAGGTACAAAATATCGTGGTCAGTTTGAAGAACGAATGAAAACAATTACTATGGAATTGGAAAATGCTGATGATATTATCCTGTTTATAGATGAATTACATACAATTATCGGTGCTGGTGGAGCTGGCGGTTCATTAGATGCTTCCAATATGTTTAAACCTGCTTTAGCCAGAGGTAGTATCCAATGTATCGGAGCAACTACACTTGATGAATATAGAAAATTTATAGAAAAAGATGGTGCACTTGAAAGACGATTTCAGAAAATAATTGTTAATCCACCTAAAAAAAATGAAACGCATAAAATATTATTAGGACTTCGTTCTAAATATGAAGAGCATCATTATGTGAAATATTCTGATAAGGCTCTTTGGACTGCTGTTGAATTTAGTGATAGATATATCAGTGACAAGTTTCTGCCTGATAAAGCAATAGATGTACTTGACGAAGCAGGCGCTAAAGTTCATTTACGGGAAGTTGTTGTACCAGCAAATATTATCGCTTTGGAATCAGAACTTGATAATATTACTCTCCAAAAAGAACAGGTTGTGAAAGAACAAAATTTTGAAAAAGCTGCCGAACTGCGGGATCGTGAAAGAAAAATTTTGAGCGATATTGAAGATGAAAAAAAGAAATGGGAGCAAAACTCTAAAGATAATAAAATTCATGTAAATGAAGATGATATTGCGGATGTAGTTGCTATGATGACCGGAATACCTGTTAACAAAGTTGCAGAATCAGAAAACAAAAAACTGCTCCGCCTGGAAGATGAGTTGAAGAAATATATTATCGGTCAGGATGAAATAATTACAACCATATGTCGGGCAATCAGAAGAGCAAGAGCAGGATTAAAAAATCCGGGTCGACCAATAGGAGCATTTCTCTTCCTCGGGCCAACAGGAGTCGGAAAAACTGAATTGGCAAAAGTCATTTCCAGGGTTCTGTTTGACAGTAATGATGCTTTGATCAAAGTTGATATGTCTGATTTTATGGAAAAATTTTCAGTATCCAGGCTTATTGGAGCGCCTCCCGGTTATGTGGGATATGAAGAAGGCGGTGAATTGACAGAAAGAGTAAGAAGAAAACCCTATTCTGTTGTATTGTTTGACGAAATTGAAAAAGCTCATCACGATATCTATAATATTTTACTCCAGATTTTTGATGAAGGTATTCTTACTGACAGTTATGGCAGAAAAGTTGACTTTAAAAACACAATAATTATTATGACTTCAAATACAGGAACTAAGAAATTGCAAAATAATTCTTTTGGATTTTCCTCAGAGTATGAAGATAAAAGTTATGATAAAATGAAAAAAAATATCCTTAAGAATTTAAATAATGTTTTTAATCCTGAATTTTTAAACAGAATTGATGATCCTCTTGTATTTAATAACCTGACTCATAAGGATTTATTAACTATTATTGATATGCAAATCAAGGATATCAGTAAGAATTTAGAAAGTGCCGGCGCTTCATTGAAATGGAATCTGGATGTAAGTGAACTGATTTTGTCACAGGGCTATAAATTTGGATTTGGTGCCAGGCCTTTAAGACGTACATTGCAGGCAATTATTGAAGATCCAATTGCGGAAAAAATATTGAATGGACAGTTAAACAGAGAGCAAACTATAGAAATTTCCAAAAAAAATAAAGATTTGATTTTTCATAATATTAATGAAAAAAAACTGGACAAAATTCAGAATAATTAATTGATTTAAAATAATCTTTTTTTGGAAATTCTGATTTACAGTTTTGAACGAAGGCTAAAAATATTAACTGTACATATCAATAATAAAATTCCACTAAGAATAAGTTCACCTGGAGTTTTTAATCCAGAAATAAAGTATGATAGAATCAATTTGATCCCAACAAGTAGGGTTACAACCCCAATCCATAACAGGTTTTTACTAAAGGAATCTGCATTCTTGTTGTCTGTCATATTTTTCATCATACTTCCTCATCAAACAAAATTTTTTTAGAGTTTAATTCTATTAAATTGGTGTTATTGATGTCTATATTTCTTAAAATTGGTATCCGAATATTTGAATATCTTTTTGATAGATCTGAGAAACTTTCTCTGCCAGACTTTCACTATAGTATTCCTGATATGGCTTTTTTGTAGATGTTGCATTTTTGCGATGTATTTTTTTGTCAGGCAACCCTAATCTTTGGAATATATAGTTTGCATTAACGTCAAAGGTTTCCATTCGCCCTAAGTAATCTATATTATTAAGATCGATCAGGGATGACTGCGAACGCAGATGACGATCACATTTATCAATATTGAGATCAGATACAAAACTAACAAAGTTCTCAAATTTTTTCATTCTATTATGTTCGGAAACATCAAATTTAAAGTAATTGTTTTTAATAATCTTATCATTCCAGCATGAAACAAGTCTGTCCCAGGGATTGCGAACAAGGGCGAATTTGAAATAGTCATCAAATGAATTCACCGGGTAGTGAATCCAGTTTGCGTGTTCCACATCCAGATAAACGTTACTTTCCTTTAAATGATTGAGAATAGTGCGAGTACCTACTTTAGCTACACGATACCATAGAAATTTGTGTTCATGAGATATAGTTATATTGTAAATACAAATTGACGGTATCAATGAAAATTTGCTAATTCGTCTATAGAGTTTTTGAATCAACCGACTTTTTTTATCCAATCTGGTTGGCTTTCCTGGTATCGTTCTTATAATTATTCTTTCCTGTTTGTATTTTGCAATCTAATATTATCAATAACTTGATAAGTCTATATTTTTAGTTTATATAAATTTAGTATGAAAATCAAGAAAAACTATTAAAAACATTCAATCCAAAATTATATGTTATGGATCAGTATTTTAATCCAGCCAAATACAAAACTTCAATTTTCAATGGCAAATTTGATTAAGCCAGAACTTTGAAAAATGTGCCAAACAAAAATAATTTATAATCAAGGTTTCATGAAAATAATTTGGTGAATGATTATAATCAAATCCAAGCCAATATATCAGACATATTTTCATAAATAGATATAGTAAAAAATAAATCTGACTATATGTCCTAAAATAATTATGGCATAAGATTTGTTCATACATTGCCGTTTTTTAAATTTGAATTAAACGAAATAATAAAATAATTAAGGAGAAAATATGGGCAAAATAATTGGTATCGACCTGGGAACTACAAATTCATGTGTTTCTGTAATGGAAGGCGGGAAACCAAAAGTTTTAGAAAATAGTGAAGGTCAAAAAGTAACACCTTCAGTAATAGTATTTAAAAAAGATGGTGAAAGAGTTGTCGGCAATACAGCCAAAAGACAAATTGTAACTAATCATGATCGCTCGATATATTCAATCAAGCGTTTTATGGGACGTTTATTTAAAGAAGTTCAAGTAGAAACATCTGAAGTACCATTCAAAGTAGTTGAAGGCCCGAATAAAGATGTAAGAATTAAAATTCAGGATCGTGAATATTCACCACCTGAGGTCAGTGCAATGGTTCTTCAGAAAATGAAACAAACAGCCGAAGAAAAACTTGGTGATAAAGTAACAGAAGCGGTAATTACCGTCCCTGCATATTTTAATGATGCTCAGCGTCAGGCAACTAAAGACGCCGGGAAAATCGCAGGTCTAAATGTAAGAAGAATTATTAACGAGCCAACAGCTGCTGCACTTGCTTATGGATTAGAAAAAAAATCTGAAGAAAAAATCGCTGTATTTGACTTTGGTGGCGGTACATTTGATATCTCTATTCTTGAAATTGGTGACGGGGTATTTGAAGTAAAATCAACAAATGGTGATACACATTTAGGTGGAGATGATATTGACCAGCGTGTTATTACATGGATGATTGATGAATTCAAGAAAAAAGAAGGTGTTGACTTGTCTAAAGACGAAATGGCAATGCAACGCTTAAAAGAATCAGCAGAAAAGGCAAAAATTGAACTCTCTTCAAATACTGAAACTGAAATCAACTTACCCTATATTACAGCCAGTGCTTCCGGGCCGATACACATGCTTGAGAAATTAACCAGAGCAAAATTTGAATCACTGATTGAAGATTTAATTTTAAGAACCAAAAAACCTTGTGAAATGGCAATCAAAGATGCCGGTCTTAAACCATCTGAAATTAATGAAATAATTTTTGTTGGAGGATCCACAAGAATACCATTGGTAGAAAAAGTTGTTAAAGACATTTTTGGGAAAGAGCCTAATAAAAGTGTAAATCCTGATGAAGTTGTTGCAATTGGTGCTGCTATTCAGGGAGGCGTACTTGGGGGAGAAGTTAATGATATTTTATTACTTGATGTAACTCCATTATCATTAGGAATTGAAACTTTAGGTGGTGTTACTACACACCTTATTGAAAGAAATACTACTATTCCAGCCAAAAAAAGTGAAGTCTTTTCTACTGCTGCTGACAGCCAGACTACTGTTGAAATTCATGTTCTGCAAGGTGAACGGCAGATGGCCAATGATAACAAAAGTATCGGTAAATTTCATCTTGACGGGATACCACCGGCACCAAGAGGAGTTCCTCAGGTTGAAGTTACTTTTGACATTGATGCAAATGGAATTTTAAATGTATCTGCAAAAGATAAAGCAACCGGTAAAGAACAAAGCGTTCGTATCGAAACTTCAAGTGGTCTCAGTGAAGACGAAAGAGAAAAAATGATCAATGATGCTAAACTTCATGAAGAAGAAGATAAAAAGCGTAGAGAAGAAATTGATTTACGCAACCAAGCTGACTCACTTGTTTATCAAACTGAAAAGAACATCAAAGAGTATGGAGATAAAGTACCGGAAGATGCCAAAGCAAAAATCACTGAAGCTGTTGAGCAACTTAAAAAAGATAAAGATAATAAAGACATTAATATCGTGAAAAGTAGTATTGAAAATCTGAATAAAATTTGGTCTGAAATATCTTCTAAAATGTATGAAAATACAAAAACTGAAACACCTCCACAGGGCGGACCTCAGGCAGGACCACAAGTCAACCAGGAAGGTCCAAAAAACCAATCTGATAATAAAGATAAAGATATTGAAGATGCGGATTTTGAGGTAGTTGACGAAGATAAATAAGAAAAAAACAAGAGCTTATAATGAAGGCGGATACTATACCAGTTCCGCCTTTTTTTTATTCTTCCTCCCAGTTTGGTTTTTCTTTAAACCAGGTTTCTTTTGTAATTTTAAAGTTATCCGGATACCCCTCTATTACCAGGATTTTATATCCTTCGTCTTCATAATGTGTAGCACTATAATATTGTTTGAATAATAATTCCCACTTAGAACTTTCAATTTGTTTAACTTCAAATTCTGAAAGAAAAACCTGAATGTTTTGAAGAATAGAAAATATTGTTTTTACGTGTTCAAACCAGTTAGTATTAGAATTATATTTTCCCCTGTATGAAGAAGAATAAAAATTACGATATGCTTCCAGGTTTTTTGATTCCCATGCATATTTCCATTGAATTGCAAAATTTGATAAAGCGGTATTAATATCGGGAGTATAAAGATTTTTAGTCAGTTTTTTTATTAGATTATATTCATTATCTTGTTGTTCATAAATTAAGGTAGTCAAAGTTGTAATAACATTTTTCTTGTTAGAATGTACTTTTGCAAATTTTACATGTTGTTCGTACTCTGACAAATAAACCATTATATTTTCATAGTTTATTGATAAGATGTCTCCGGTGTTTGTAATTCCTTCTCGTAATTCTGTTTTTAGCATATTATCCATTTTAGATTTCCAATTTTTCCATACCTGATCATATTGATTTTTTGAAATATGATTACATTTATTCAGAATTATTACAGGTGTGTTCGGTGATTTAATAAATGGTTCAAGCACTGAAATAGATTCATTTAATAAATAAATGCAACCGGCATTCTGGAAATTATTCTGTTTTAAATTGTTATTTTGAATCCAGATATTCGAACCTGTATATCCTTTTCTTTTGTCCATATAATTTGGATAGTCCAGTAAATAGGCAGTTGGTTTTTCTTCCGGAGTTAAATTTTCAGGCAATGTAGTTGTTATATAATAAATACCTTCTGGTGTCTTTTTGTCACCGATCTGAGTTTTATTCCCCTTTTCAGGACCGGTGGAAATTTTGAATTCCCGAAGGATTTCCATTTGTTGTGCCTGATTACTTTCAATTATATACAATTTATTTGCTGATTTATCAATAAGTAAGGCATATTGAAAATTCTTAGAGGATAAATTTAAAAATGAATCAGTATAAAAAGATTCCAAACCGAAAATAAAAATAGGGAAAAGGAGAATAAAAACAGGAATTAGGAATATTGAAATTGGATTTTTGTGTTTGTAATTCATGATTATGACCTTATTAATTTATTAAAAAATATTATTAACATTTTCTCATAACAATATAGAAAATATGTTTTTTAAAGGAAAGCTGGAATGTCAGAAATGATTTTATTATTTAAAAAGAATCCATTTCAGGTTTTATTCAAAATTTATTAATTTAAAATTGATTTTAAAATTATAGGAGTTTTATGGACTTAAAAAATATTCTAGAGAAAACAGAAATCAAAAGTATACTTTCCGAGAAATTGTTAGCAGAAAACCAATTTGTTTTTGATTTTACTAACAACAATAAGGATTTACTAAATATCGATGTATCCAATGCAGTAAATTTTTCTGAATATATTTTTAAACAAATGGAAATAAATCAGGCAAAAGTAGGAATTGGCAAATACGACGAAGATCGTTTGATCTATAGAAAAAGTTCTTTATTCCAGGGTGAAAATTGCAGGAGTATTCACCTTGGAATTGACCTGTTTACAAAACCTGGTGTAGAAGTTTTTGCACCAATATTTGCAACAGTTCATAGTTTCGCATTAAATGATAATTTTGGAGATTATGGTCCAACTATCATTTTGGAACATAATATTGGCGGCTATATTTTTTATACACTTTATGGACATCTTACTTTGGATTCTATCCAAAATCTAAATAGTGGTATGCAATTTTTTGCAGGTCAAAAATTTGCAAAAATTGGTGATTATCCTATTAATGGAAATTGGCCTGCTCATCTTCATTTTCAGATAATTACAGATATGCAGGGGAAAAAAGGTGATTTTCCCGGCGTGGCTAATATTGGAGAACGGGAAGTTCTTTTGAAGATTTGTCCTGATCCTAATTTAATTTTACAAATAGCAGGTTTGGAGTAATTTTTTTACCCTGGAATCTTTTTCATAATCGACATTTCTTCTAAATAATCACTGATCTGTTTTTCAATCCATCTTCAATCAGCATTTCACTATTGCTAAAATTAGTCATAATTTCTATATTGTTAATATGTGGTAATAAAAAAAAGAGGCTGACTATGACAAAATATGAAAATCTTGATAAAATTGCGATTAGTGTAAAATCTCATAAACTTTTAAAACAACTTTTAGATGAAAATCCCATTCTTCAGGAGGTTATGAGGAATTCCAAAAATGAGACCGAAGCTTTGGTAGGAATTAAAAATTGGGTTTTAGATATTTTGAAATCCAGCCCTGACACTATTGATTATTATAATGAAAAAATTACAGGCCACAAATCTTTTAAGAAATTGACATGGCGTGATTATGCCGCTATTAGAATTCTTGATTATGTGAAAAATGCAGGTAGAGAATTTAAAGACTTAAATCTCAGAGGTGAAATTGCAATAAGTAATCCGATAAAATTAATCTGGTTAGGAGTAAACAGGGGAACCGGAGGTGCAAAACCATATTTTTTTCAGGATATGCTCCATCTTTTTAGACAATTAACTGGTAAAAGTGTTAGAAAAATACCTTCACCAAATGATATTGAGAAATGGATGAAGCGTTATCCCTCCGGATTGGATCCACGTATTATTAGATTGAGGGAAGAAAATCGACAAAGAATATTATCTATCCTGATCAGGAAAATTGATAATGGAGAAATTAAAAGTAAAACTTATCAATTTTCCCGGGAAATGTCAGATGAACAAAAATTTTTAAAAGCCCTGGACTGGTGGAATGACAAAGGGTTTCACCTGAAATTTGCAGTCCGCTCGCCAGACCTTTTGAATGAATTGTTGGGATATTCGCTTGATCCGGATACTATGAAAATTTTGTATGACGCGGAAAAAGCCGGAATACCTTTTTTTATAAATCCCTATTATTTATCCCTATTACATGTTCGTGTACCATATTTTGCAATCGGAGCTGATTTGGCAATTCGCTGTTATGTTCTTTATAGCCAGGAGCTGGTCAAAGAATTTGGGAATATTGTTGCTTGGGAAAAAGAAGATGAAATAGTAGCAGGTAAACCAAATGCAGCAGGATGGATATTGCCATCAATTCACAATGTTCACAGACGATATCCCGATGTAGCTATTTTAATCCCTGATACAATTGGACGTGCCTGTGGTGGGCTTTGCCATTCATGTCAGAGAATGTTTGATTTTCAAAATGGGCATTTGAATTTCAATCTTGATAAATTAAAACCGGTAAAAACCTGGTCTGAAAAATTATCACATCTTATGGAATATTTTGAAAATGATTCCCAATTGAGAGATATTTTGATTACTGGTGGTGATGCATTAATGAGTTCTGATAAATCTCTGGTCAAAATTTTTGATGCAATTTTGGAAATGGCTCAAAAAAAACAAAAGGCAAATGAAAAACGAGAAGACGGTAAAAAATATGCTGAAATTTTACGCGTTCGTCTGGGAACCCGTTTACCAGTATATCTCCCGCAAAGAATTACCATTGAATTAAGTAAGATTCTGGCAGATTTTAAAAAGAGAGGTCAAAAAGTAGGTATCAAGCAATTTGTTATTCAGACACATTTTGAATCGGTGATGGAAATAACTCCCGAAGCCAAAGAGGCTGTAACCAGGCTTATTTCTGCCGGTTGGCTTGTTACAAATCAACATGTTTTTACCGTATATTCCTCAAGAAGAGGTCATAATGCCAAACTTAGGAAGGTTTTAAATGATATCGGAGTTTTACCATATTATACATTTTCTGTAAAAGGATATATGGAAAATTTCAATAATTTTGCACCTAATGCAAGAGCTGTTCAGGAACAGGTTGAAGAAAAAAAAGTTGGCCGTTTATCTGCCAATTTGCAGCAAAAACTTAAGCAGAGTGTATTAGATTCAGAATTAATGGTAGACAATATTGAAGCGATTAGAAAAACAGGCAAAATACCTTTCCTGGCAACTGACAGAAATGTTTTAAATCTACCAGGTGTAGGTAAAAGTCTGACATTTAGGGTTATAGGAATAACCAGGTATGGCCGGAGAATTTTGGAATTTAATCACGATGCTACAAGAACTCACAGCCCTATTATTGAACACATGGGAAAGGTTGTAATTATTGAATCTAAATCAATTAGTGAATATTTAAAACAAATAGAAGATGTTGGTGAAAACATTGAAGAATATGAAGATTTATATGGCTATTCTATAGGAGAAACAGAGCCAAGATCTCCTGTTTTTGAATATCCTGAATATGATTTTGAAATATCTGGGGATTATACAAATTTTCAGATAGAATAATAATAAAGTCTGAAATATTTTTTTTGTTAGAAAATTGGATTTGCCTCCCTTTAGATTTATGCTTATATTTAGTGTCTATATATTGAATTATTTTTTTTAAATTAGCATATTAGGAGGACAACAAGTATTATGGCAACAATGCAGACATTACGAGAAAATTCCAAGTGGTTCTTATGGATACTTTTAGGTGTTTTTATTTTAAGTATGACAGTCGGGGGATTAGTAGGTGGAGCAAATGTATTAGATTTGTTTTCAAAAAATTCCAAACTCAAAGGAGTAGTTGGGATTGTTAATGATAATGAATTAAAAATAGAAGATTATCAAAAATTTATTCAATATCAATTAGAACAATATCGTCAGGCCGGCCAGGAAATAGATGGCCGTACAAGAGACAGAATTCAGGAACAGGTTTGGGCACAATTTATAAATGAAACACTTATCCAGCAAGAGATTGAAAAATTAGGCTTTGAAGCAACAAATTTTGAAATAGTAGATTATCTGACAAATTATCCTCCCGAGTTTTTAAAAAACCAGGAAGTTTTTCAAACTGAAGGAGAATTTGATTACCAGAAATATTTAAATGTATTACATAATCCGCAGGGTGACGAGTGGTATCCGGTTGAGCAACAAATGAGATCATCAATACCTTTTGAAAAAATTCAATATCTTGTTGAACAAACAGTATATCTCAGTGAAAGTGAAATACTCGAACAGTATAAAAAAACCAAAGTTAAATATAATTTAGAAACTATAACTTTTCCTTTTTCATTTGTGATTAATGACAGCTTTGATGTTTCAGAATCTGAGATTTCTGAATATTACGAAAATAATAAAAAAGATTATTTTGTTGACGAAACCCGTTCTTTAGATTATGTATTCTTTGAAATTAAACCATCAAAACAGGATTCGCAATCAGTTTTAGAAACTATTACTGATTTGAAGACTCGGGTAACAAGTGGAGAATCTTTCGAAACTGTAGCAATAGAATATACTGATGATCCAAGTGGTAAAACAAGTGGTGGTGACCTTGGTTGGTTTGGAAAAGGTAATATGGTTCCTCCTTTTGAAAAGGCCGCTTTCAACGCTAAAAAGGGAGAAGTTGTTGGGCCGATTTTAACAAGTTTTGGTTATCATATTATTAAAGTTGAAGATAAGCGAATAAAAGATGGAAAAGATGAAGTTAAGGCAAGACATATTCTGCTGAATATCAATTCCGGACCTGAAACACTTGATAAACTTAGATCAGATGCAAACTTTTTTGCCTTTGACGCAAATGATTATGGTTTCAACGCAGCTGCTGATTCACAGGGATATAAAGTAGAGCATATTCCATCTGTAAGACAGTCAGCATCTTTTCTGCCAGGACTTGGACGTATGCCAAGGGCTATTAAATTTGCTTTCTCTGATAAACCGGTAGAATCTGTTTCTGAATTAATGAGTTCTGAAAAGGGTTATGCTGTCTTTAAATTAACCGGAATTAATGAAGCACATTATAAACCAATCGAAGATGTTTATGATATTATTTATAAAAAACTTGAAACTGAAAAGAAGGTTGAGAAACTTGGAGAAATTGCCAATAATTTTTATAATGGAATTTCAAAAGATGAGCCCTTGGAAAATCAGATTGATACTAAAATGAAATATATCTTTGATAAACATAATGATATAACTCTGAACAAATCCTTGAAATCCGCCGGCAAATCGCCTTTGCTTGAAGGTTCAATATTAGCTTTGCAAGATGGCGACATTACTAAACCTATAAAAATTAATAATAAATATGTGATTGTGAAATTAATTTCCAAATCTGAGATTCAAGAGGAAGAATTAGCTAAGGAATCTGATAATATCCGTAACACCTTAATTGCACAAAAAACAAATGGAATTTATAGAAATTGGATTGAAGCACTCAAAGATAACGCAGATATACTGGATAATCGTTCAATTCTTTATTAAGATAATATTTTATAAATTTATTAAAAAGCCTCGTTTTGATACGAGGCTTTTTAATGTAACCGATTAAATAATGCCATTTACCTTTTTATTGCATAGATTAATATGTTTAAAATTAGGAGGTAATTATGAGACACTATTACTTAATTTTTTTAATTCCATTATTTATATTAAATGGTTGTGATAATGATGATGATTTTTATGAGGATAGAGATTTTAGGCAGGATATGCGAAATTTTGTAATTGGGATTAGTCAATATGCCAGATCAATTGACTCTGAATTTATTATCATACCACAAAATGGTCACGAACTAATTACGGAAGATGGGGAGAATACCGGCGAACTGGCAATATCCTATTTATCGGCAATTCAGGGTATTGGGCGGGAAGATTTGTTTTTTGGATATAATGGAGATAATGAGCCAACACCTTTGATTGATAATGAATATATGTGTACTTTCCTGGATATTGCAGAGCAAAATGGGGTAGAAGTACTTGTAACTGATTATTGTTACACCGAACAATTAATGGACAGTGCTTATTCCTGGAATAATAAAAGAAATTATACAAGTTTTTCTGCAGATCACAGGAATTTAGATAATATTCCTAATTATCCTGCCGAACCATTTTTGGTTAATTCACATAATATTAATAATTTGCGAGATGTAAAAAATTTCCTATATTTAATAAATCCTGGCTCTTTTAATTCTAAAGAAAATTTTATAGAATCAGTATCTGAAACAGATTATGATCTAATTATCATGGATTTATTTTTTGATGATGATACTAAATTTACAAGTAATGATATCAACTTATTAAAGAAAAAAAATAATGGATCATCTCGTCTGGTAATTGCGTACATGAGTATCGGTGAGGCTGAGGATTACAGATATTATTGGAATTCAAGTTGGGAATCAGATTCACCATCGTGGCTTGAAGATGAAAATCCAAATTGGAATGGCAATTATAAAGTAAAGTATTGGGATGAAAAATGGCAGCACTTAATATGGGGAAATAACGATTCCTATTTAAAATTAATCTTAAATGCCGGTTTTGATGGTGTATACCTTGATATTATTGATGCTTTTGAATATTTTGAAAATAAATAGACAGAAAAATATTTATAAGAATAACTTATTTCTAAGGATTATATTTTCCTCGCCAAAAAGTTGAAAGTTGAATAAATGATAGAATCGAAAATTGGTGAAATTTATGCTTTAATGTGCGCGATCTTTTGGATGTTTTGTGCTTTAGCTTTTGAGTCAGCAGGGAAAAAAGTTGGTTCTTTTGCAGTAAATTTTATAAGATTATTGATCGGACTGTTTTTACTTAGTCTTTATACCTTTTTTGTCAGAGGTAAATTCTTACCCTTTGATGCAACAGGACATGCCTGGTTATGGTTATCAATATCCGGTTTAATTGGTTTTACCGTAGGAGATTTATTACTTTTTGAAGCTTTTGTTGTAATGAACGCCAGAATTTCAATGTTAATTATGGCTTTAGTTCCGATAATAACTGCATTTATCGGCTGGTTGTTTCTTAATGAAACAATGGTTATTATGGAAATATTCGGAATGTTATTAACAATAATTGGAATCGTGATAGTTATTCTTGAAAGAAATCCCAATGGCAATAAAATAAATTTTTCATATCCAATAAAAGGCATTTTGTTGGCATTCGGTGGGGCACTTGGACAGTCAGTCGGTCTGATACTTAGTAAATTTGGAATGAAACAATATGATGCATTTGCAGCTACACAAATTCGTGTAATTGCAGGACTTGTTGGATTTATTATTTTATATTTTTTTATCAGGCAATGGAAAAATGTATATAGTGCTTTAAAAAACAGGCGGGCTATGGCAGGAATTGCGATTGGTTCGGTCTTTGGTCCCTTTCTTGGGGTTGCTTTTTCTTTATTAGCCATACAAAATACAAAAGCCGGAATAGCATCAACAATTATGGCAATTGTTCCATTATTAATTATTCCTCCGGCAATTATCCTGTTCAAAGAAAAAGTTAATTTTAAGGAGATTGTCGGTGCTTTTATTGCCGTTGTCGGAGTAGGCATTTTTTTCCTTTAAAGTAGTATTTAATTTTTAATAAATAATAGGTTTACAAATAAAAAAAAATAAGTAAAAACTCATAATTAATGTATTGATAAGAATATTAAAAACCTGAAAAACAAATTAAAAGGAGATTTGATGAAAAAATTAATTTTATTTTTATCATTGATTGCATTATTTTCATGTAGTTCTGATGATGGTGATATCTTTGGAAATCTGACTTTTGAGCAAGGTATTCAATTAGCCGGAGAACAGAGAAAAATGCTGTTTCTTGATTTTTATTCCCCTACTTGAGGCCCCTGTGCCAAATTAGACCAGTTGGTCTTTCAAAACAAAGAAATGGCAAGATTCATGAAATCAAATTTTATCAATGTTAAATTAGATTCAAAAAAAGGTAATGAATCTGAGTTAAGAAAAAAATTCAATGTTCCCGGATATCCAACAGTAATTCTATTCAACTCTGAAGGCAACGAAATTGATCGTATTATTGGATTTGATAATGATGCGGACAAATTTTTTAAAACAATCTTGGATTTTGTTGAAGGAAAGAATACAATTACTTCAATATTGGCAAAATGGCAGTCTGATTCATCTAATGTGGATCTGACATACAAACTCGCCCAAAAATACCTTGGTCGTTATGAGCAGGAACTTGCCCAAAAATATATTATTAAAACTCTGCAACTTGATCCTGAAGATATAAAAGGATATAGAGAAGATTGCTTGTTTTCAAGTGCGACTTATGCAATGTATCATGAAGATAATTTGGAAAAAATGAATAGGTTTATGGATTCTAATCCTTCTAAAGAATTTCAATTGAAAGCTTATGATAATTTAATTCGATTTTATTCTTCTAATGGAAAAAAGAGCAAAGTTTTGGAAACTTATAAAAAAACATTGGAATTGTCTCCTGAATCTACAGATTTGATGAATGGGTATGGTTGGTATGTTTATGAAAATAAAATAGTAGATAAATATGAAGAATCTATAAAACTTACAAAAAAAGCTGTTGAAATAGATCCAAAAGCAGATGGTATCTGGGATACATTGGCCTGGTTATATTATGAAAATGGTAATATGGAATTAGCAATTAATGCAATGGAAAAAGCATTGGAAATACTTCCTGACAGCAAATATTATTTAAAGAATATTAAAAAATTTAAAAGCGAAAAGGGATAAAAAATAATTCTTATTAATTTATTTAAAAGGGCAGAATTAATTCTGCCTTTTTTTGATAATTGCAAAAATGCAAGTACTATCTACCTTATTCTATCCCTTAATCTTTTAAATGTAATTTTAAATAAATTTCTCGTTGTGAATAAATATGTATTAGTTGTTCTATTCGTTTGACATATTTTTTATAAATGTTGATGTTAACTAAAAATACCTGTTATTTTAAACTGCCGAATTTGTAGTAATATAAACTGCCGTTAAAAATGATTCACTGTTCATCATTCATAATTTGTTTTCTTTTGAAATAATGAAAAGAAATAAATTATTACTATTCTATTTAGCGCGTATTTTGGAGTACACCAACTGTGTTGATGCTTCCTAAACATTCGCTACTTTTTGGTATTGTTTGCATTATCACAGATAATGCATTCCATATTTACCACATAAAAATTCATTATAACAGTATAGGAAAGAACATGTTATTCTCAAAATTTGATTTTAATAAATATTTTAAGTATTTTTATTAAAAGGCTTTTTTAAAATATCAATAGGAGGTAATTATGTTTCCCATAAAAAAAATATTGTGTCCTGTCGATTTTAGTGAAAATTCATATAAGGCACTTAATATTGCCTGTGAAATGGCCGAAAAATTTTCTGCCGAATTATTTATTCCACATATTATTATTCCAGTTCCCCTGGTTCCAACCCCACCTCATCCGATTGCATTTGATCTTAACACATATAGAGAGAGTTTATTTGAAAATTCAAAAAACACGCTTGATAAAATTATTAATGAAATAATACCTGATACTGTTAAGACAAACCCAATAATAGAAATTGGTGATCCTGCTTATGAAATCAACAAAATAGTTGAGGAAAATGATATTGGATTGATCGTTGTTTCGACACATGGTCGTTCAGGTTTGCAGCATTTGTTTTTTGGATCAGTTGCAGAAAAAATAATCAGACATGCAAATTGTCCTGTACTATCAATTCGTGCGAAGTAAATGTGTCTAATATTTCATTGAGTAAATGTTATTACGATTAGTGGAATTAATTTCTAATATAGGAATTGTTTGCAGTTTTCCGTCTAATAATTTATTCCAGAAATTCCAGGCTCTCTTTTGAATTATTGCATAAATTGGGCGTTCAAAAGAAAATACATCTTTTATTTTATTACAAAATTTTTTTGATGTTTGCTCAATAACTCCTAACTCATCCAAAACAATTAATTTCCCTGATGAAAGGGAGCGGTCCAGTATTTGGACTCCATATTCTTCAAATACGGAATTGTTGATTCCAAAATGATAAAATCGTTTTTGTGATTCAAAATTAATATGGGCAAATGTTTGGGAATTACGATTAATTTCTGATATTTTATAACCGACAATCTTTTGGTTTTCAATTATTTTTTCTGTAAAAAAACCAGTGTAGTGGAGATTTTTTTCAAATAAAATTTTTTTTAATAAAGTAGTTTTACCGATTCCAATTTCACCGGTAATAATTAATGACGATATATTTTTAGTTTTCATTTAGTAAAAATCAAAGCCGAATAAGAATCAATGAAATAAGGGAAAATACAGCCATTGCCTGCAAAGCCCAGCGTACTTTAAGAGGTGTTCTATTTGAAATTATTTTCTCTGAAGATAATAGGGTAACAAATTTTTCTCCAAGGAAATAGCCGACTGGAAAAAGGAGTGAAGATAATCCAATTGCAACAGGACTGTAATATAAAGCCAGGGGATAAGTAGTGCCCTTTACCACACATGCCGGTAAACCAGTAAAATATTTTACAAGTGGGAACACACTTATTGAAATCAAGGCAAACAAAGCTCCAATAATTGCAAGTCCATAAGGTTTTTTTAGGAAATCTTTTCGGATAATAAACAAAACAACCACTAAAGCCAATACTTCAGTTATAATAGCAAATACAGGGTTCCCGACAGCTCCGTGAATTGCGGGCAGATGTAATAAGAAAGCATCTAACGTTTTATATGCCAAAACAACTGCCAGAGAAATAAACAAAAATGATATTTTTTTTACAGCAGAAAGTCCAAAAGCAAGGAATAAAGCTACACATCCGGTCATCAAAGAACCTGTTAAAAAATAAATAGATGTATCACGTAAAAACATGCCGGTTAGGGCTTCAGTCAGACCCCATATAGTTCCAATACCAATTACAATCCAAATTGCTGTTTTATTATCAAGTTTACTCATTTTTTCTCCTTATTTAGACAGGATTCTATATTTGTGTCCTGTTGATTATACCTGTCTCCGAGATTTTTTATTGGTTTTTCATCTTATTTCATAAAACCTTAATTATATAATTTAATATAATGAAAGGAGTTTAAAAAACAAAAATATGTAAAGGTGTTTATAGAAATATTTATTAATGATTCATGGTTGGATGTTCTGGGGAATACACTGTTTTGTTGTTATTTCTTTAATGTGGGGAAAACGAAATCAAATTCAGATTGTTTTAATAAGAGATTTTCTACCATTTTCAAGGTATGGAATCTGGTAGTAGAAGGACTTAAAATTACACCATCATGGAAAAGAATAGTTATAGTTTTCTTGTTTTTTTTCCAATTAAACAAATACAAATTTTTGCGATATGGGAAACAATAATCAAAAGAGTTTACATCCCATAAAAGAGTGGTATAATTATATTGAGTTTCCATTTTCTTTTTGATATTTCGTGGGAATACTCCCCAGGGTGGTCGAAAAAATTTCATGGTATATTGATAATTATCAAAAATAAAATCATGAAAATCTACAATTTCCCTTTGCAAGACATTTTCATTATTTTGGAAAAGTGGATAATGACTCCAGGTATGATTTCCAATTTGATGACCTTCTGCAAGAATTCGTTTAATTAATTTAGGATATTTTTTTGCATTTTTGCCGGCACAAAAAAACAGAGCTTTTGACTTATGTTTTTGCAATAAATCCAAAATTTTTGGTGTGTAGAACGGATGAGGTCCATCATCAAATGTTAGGGCTATTTTTTGTTTTATTATCAATTTTAAATTATCCTAATAAATTTATTAAGTTGTAATAATATAATTAAAAATAATCGTTTTTCCCTAAAAATATATCAATATTTTCTCAGATTTGATTTTTTTTTCATCAATTATTTGACAAAAACAGAAATAGTGTATATTTTCATTGTTAGGCGATATAAAGGGAAAAATACAGCTCTGTGTTTTGAAATTCCCAGTTTTTTTCATAGCCTAACCTAATATTTTATACAGGAGAAATAATGGATAGTTTAAAAACCAAAATGTTATATTTTTTCATTTTTATCATGTCTCATCAATCTTTTGGTGATAATGAAATTACCTCCTTTAATGGTGGAACTCAACTTTTTGATGTGAAATTCTGCACAAATCTATTTAATGGAATTGATTCACGTACAGCCAGATATGGAAACTCAATTTCTTCTTTAATCTCGTCCCCGGCTGTTATGTCGCTCAATCCGGCAATAATTGGATTTTATAAAAGTTCGGCTTTTAGTCTTGATATTGCTCCTCCTTTAAATCTGACTTTATCGAGTGTTTATTCCGATCTTGACAATACTATTCAGCAAAGTATTGATGATGCTGTAGCTGAAATGAAATCTGCGGATTTGGATCAAAAAATGATTTATTCTGATTTTGATATGATATTAGGTCAAAAAGGGCTTGTAAACAGTTTTTCTGCAGTAATATATGGAAGAAACAGCGGAAATCTGGGAATTGGATTCTCCAGGAAACTGGATATGAATTTGAATGGATTGATAAATGGGATATCTACAACAATCTCGGATATTGCAATAATTGAAAAAGACGGGAATACTTTCGAAGAAAAAATTCTCGTGCCTTTGGCAATTGAATCCTTTATGGATATGAATTTCCAATTTAATGAATTTAATGCTGCTTATTCCAAATCATTTTTAGAAGACAAGTTATCTGTTGGTTTTGGATTTAATATATTATTTGGAAGGATATACTCAAACATTCTGCTTTCGATGGACGGAATTATTAAACAAGCAAGTGAGCAAACAGATATAGCCGCAATTTTTAATGATCCGTCAGTAGATTATAGAAACACTCTTGATAATAATTTTGATATAGATTTTTCCCAAAAGGCAATCAGCCCAAATTTTGGAGTTAGTTACAGATATCAGGATTGGCTCTTTCTTGATTTTGCTTTTCAGGGGACTGCAGAAGCCAAATTTGATGGACATCTTGAAATAGTACAACATATGTTGGGTGCCCTGGATTTTGGATTTGATGAAGATGGTCCCGATAATATTCTTGGAACAAATGATGACGAGGAAATGCTGGACATGAATAAACTAAAACCATCTCAGATCACTTATACAAATGAAACAGCCTATACAAGTGATTATTTAAAATTTGAATATCCCGGTTACATTGCTAATTCTATTGCGATTAAGAAAAAATGGTTTTCAATGATATTGTCCTATGAAAAATTTATTGGGAGTTTCTCTATGCATTATAAGTGTGATATTGTTGATGATGGTCAGGAAAAAATAGAAAATTCTTTTGTTTTCTATAGTGATACGACTCATAAAGACTACAAAATATCTCTCCAGCCACAACATGGAATCAAAGTTGCTTTTGGGTTTGGTCCGGTTTCTTTTGGCGGGCAGATCATATTAGGAGATATACTTTTTGATGGTTTACTTGATGAGGATAAAAACCCTCGTGAAAATATTCTAAATTCTCCTTTAGGAGGTTCTTTTGCCTGGGGTTTTGGCTTTAACGTGACTCCAAAATTGGCTTTTGATATGAATCTTGTAGCAGTACCCGGGCCAATTGCCAGAACTACTTTTATCTATTCTTTCTAATCTAATAAATGGAGTATTCCGATGAGATATAATAAAAAACTTTTTAATAATTTGATAATATTGCTATTGCTCCAGTTTTCTTTATTATTTGCAAATGGAATCAATTTAAATTCAACTCATTCGATAAACGCCGACGTGATAACTAATCCCCGTAATGTTCAAAATAATATTATTCTAACAGATATTCCGCTTGAATTTTTCAGGAGTTATGAGACTTTGACAATTAGCTGGTTACCAGCCGAGTTGAATTGTAACCTGTATTATTCCTTAACTCCCGGTGGATTGATATTGGATAACTACACAAATACAAATACTTCCGGTACTGGTACAATAGCCCAAACACCACAGGATTTGGGATTAGGTGTTGGAGTTTATTATTGTGTTGTTGCCAATTCCGACGATCTTGTCTCCATGGAATTCAAATTAATTGTAGAGTCAGAATCAGGAGTAGTGATGACTTCTCCTATTGGAGCAATTGATAATCCAATTCCAACATTTATTTGGGAAACAAATCCGGGTGTTCCATATTATCAACTCATATTATCAGATAATCCGTTTGTAATTGATGAAGATGACGATGGCAACATGATAGTAACCGGAGCCCAGGCAATCTGGCAGGCAATTACACCGGAAAATTCTATTGTTTATGGTAGTGTTGATCCTTCCGGAGCATCAGATGTTGAAGCACCGCCGCTTGTGCCAGGTATTCAATATAATTGGATGGTGCTCAATAATTATGGGAATGATATGCCTTATTCATCTGATGTTGTTACTGCTCCGGTTGAATTTACTTATGAAGTTGAAGATCCATTAGATGCACCGATTCTTACTTCTCCAATTTCATCGACAGCGGAGGATACTACATTCTTCTATGG
Organism: Fidelibacterota bacterium; assembly: GCA_029939575.1. Taxonomy (GTDB): domain Bacteria; phylum Fidelibacterota; class UBA2242; order UBA2242; family JAOZSR01; genus JAOZSR01. The sequence continues at coordinate 9,778 of JAOZSR010000009.1, read as the reverse complement.
CGATGAATATATTACTTTTGAATGGAGTGAGGTTGAAAACGCCATGATTTACCGGATTTTCGTGTCGGAAATAAGGTTTGAAGATGGGAGTGAAGTCCATTATACTGTATTTGATCAGACAACAACCAATAATTTTATTGATTTTTTTGCCGGTCCTGTTTTGGTTAGTGCTAATTATACATGGAAAGTTATCGCATCTGACGCTAATAGTAATAGTGCCATCAGTAACGTGTCTGAATTTTCTTACAGAGTTGCTGACGGAAGCATTGATTTTCATGTCAAAAATATTAATAATGTTGCTTTGCCATACGCTTCAATTAAAATTGATCCTATTGATGGTTCCAGCGATAATGCTCCGATGCTGGTTGATGAAAATGGAAGGGTAAGTAAAACGTTGCCGGTTGGTACATATATTATTACAACCGATAAAGAATATTACGAAACGAGAAAAGATACTACAGATATTACAATTAATTCCACAAGAAATATGTCAATAATCTTATCCTATTCTCCAAGCTCAATCTATGGACAGATTGTTGATCAGGATGGGCAACTTGTACAAAATGGATTTGTAACCGCTATCAATGCCGATGATGAAGTGCGTGAAGCTGCCAGCTCTTCGGGAAGTTATAATCTTTCACTTACTCCGGGATATTGGACTTTTTCAGCAAGAAAAGAGACCTATAGCCAGGGAAATGAAATTGAATTAATGATCAATAGTGGGGCTAACCTGGAATTAGATAATCTTGAGCTGATAAAAAATGAGAAAAATGTCACCGGAGTTGTTTTAAATACAGGTGGTGTGCCTTTATCTGCCATTAATGTATTTGCAGAATGTCAAGGCAATACAATCCAAAAAGTATCCAATTCCAGTGGTTCTTTTGAATTTGCAGGACTTGAGTTTGGTAACTGGAGTTTTTATGCACAAAAGACAGGATATTATTCTCCTCCTCCTCAGGAGATTGAAATCACAAATGCTTCACCTGTTTTAATAACTCTCAGTAATATTGTCCTAAATCCGCAGGCAAACATTATTTCCGGAAATGCAAATAATAGTTCTGTTGTTTTGGCCAATGTTACAATTACAGCAACTCCATCAACCGGCAGCCCAATAAGTACGACTACTAATAATTATGGAAATTATTCTCTGGATTTACCTGGAGGTAATTATATTTTTTCAGCATTTAAACAAAATTATTCATCTCAGAATACTCATCAATTGAATCTCAGTGTAGGAGAAACTCTGGACGGGATTGATTTTGTCCTGATTCCAAATGAATCTTTCATCACCGGAACAGTAACAAGTGGAGGATTCGGCTTACCAGATGCTCTTGTTTCAAGTGGTGAAAATAGTGATTATTCAAATAGTACAGGACAATTTAGTTTGTCAGTTACACCTGGTACTTATGAAGTATCTGTAAGCAAAACAAGTTATTCCAGTACAGAGATCAAAACTGTATCAATTGGAGCCGGTCAGACAGTTGAGCAGATTGATTTTTCAATGGCTCCAAATGCAAGTGTAATCTCCGGAAAAGTCAGCAGTTCCGGTGCCGGAATTTCAGGGGGAACAGTTAAAGGCTATAAAATTTTGTCCTCGGGAAATACTGTAACAATTACTGCAATACCTACTGATCAAAGTGGAAATTACGAACTTAATTTATTACCGGGAAATTACTTGATCTGGGCTGAGAAAAATAACTTTCTCTGTATGGATTCGCTGGATATTCAGGTTCAGGCCGGTCAGCAAATTCCAAATCAAAATATTGCCATGATTCGAAATGAAGCCACGATTTCAGGTATTATACGCAAATCTGATGGCGCTTTACTACGTGCTGCTAATATTTATATAGAAGATGTATCAAATTCATCCAATAATATTTCAACTGTGTCTGGTGCAAACGGGCAATTTTCCGTTATTGTGATTCCTGGACAGGATTATGATATTTCTGCAACAAAAGATGGTTATTCTTCAGTTTCTGAAACATCCGGAATATTAGATGTTGGAGTAAATTATGATGTTAATTTTACTCTGTCTGCTCTGCCGTCTTTATTGAGAGGCCTGGTTGTAAATGATAATGGTGAAATCCTTTCCGGAGTAAATATTACAATAGAAAACCAGGATGATTCTGAAAATTCAACTTCTACTGAAACAGGATTAAACGGGAAATATTCTGTTGGAATCAATCATGGAAATTATAATGTTACAGCCCAATTATTAGGGCATAATGAAAGTGTCCGGTCAGTTGAAATTGTACCAGGGCAAACTGATACTTTGGATTTTATTCTGGAAGAAAATTTTTCAACACTTTATGGTGTGGTGACAGACCAACAGGATCATAGTTTATCCGGAGCCTTGGTAACAGCAACCCGTTCAACCGGTGGTGGAGGAACAATACTAACTGATAATAATGGAGAGTATTCAATTACCGACCTTTTGCCAGGAAGTTATTCTATTTCCATTACAAAAGATAATTACGAACCCAGTAATGTTACAAACGAAGTAATTCCGGTCGGAGTTTCTATTCAATATAATGCATCAATACAATTATATACTTCGAGTTTGATAGTAAATGTTCAAAATAACGGGCAGGATTTTTCTGAAGCCACAATTACAGTTGAAAACCAAAATACAGGTGAAAATGTAAGTGGGCTAACTGATAATTCAGGGAATGTAACTTTTACCGGACTTTTGGCTAATGTAGATTATCTTGTGTCTGCAAATGCAGTAAATTATTTTTCTGATGCACAATTAACATCTCTTAGTCCGGGACAGGAGACTTCGTTGGATTTTGAATTGACTCTGACAAATGCCCGGATAAGTGGTAATATTTCCTATACAAACAGTTCAAATGAAGATGTTGGATTGAGTGATGTGAGTATTTATGCTCTAAGTGAAGATGGATTTTCAGGCAATTCTATTAGTAATGCTGATGGTTCATTTAGTATCAACAATCTTAATCCGGGAAGAGAATACTCAATAACGCTTGTAAAAACAGGTTATTCAGATGTTGCAAGAGATGCAGTAGATTTACAACAGGAAAATCAATCTGTAGGTACATTATCCATGATTCCAAATAATAGAAAAATAAATGGAATTGTTAAAGATCAGGGAGGTACTGCACTAAATAATGTTCCTGTTTCAGCATCATCAGAAATTAGTTCAGGAGTTGCAATGACAAATTCTTCCGGAGAATTCACTATTTCCGGATTGGCTCCATTCACTACTTATGATGTTGTTACAAACAAAGAAGAACAAGGATGGATAAATGTAGAGAAAGAGGTAACTATAGAAGATAATGAAAATAATTCCGGTGGAACATTTGAAATCACAATAAATGATGCCAGAATTTTTGGTAATATTACTGATTCAAATACAGGCGACCCCATAACTAATGCGACTGTAATTCTAACTAACAGCAGTACCGGAAATTCATTTACAAAAAACTCTCAACATCCGGATGGAAGTTTCAACTTTAAATATTTAACAGGTGGTGCTTATACATTAAAAATAATAAAAGAACTTTATCTAACAAAAACTTTAAACATTTCGATTAGCGCCAGGCAGGTAAAAGAACAAAATGTGGAGATTGATTATTCGGCTCCGGTTACAATTTCCGGAACATTGAAGGATACAGACGAAAGACCAATTAGCGGTGAAAATGTCTTCCTGATTAATGACCAACAAACCTTATTTGTTGAAACTGACGAAAGTGGTGGTTTCAGTTTTACAGATAATGTTATTCCTTATACTACAACAAGTGTAAGCACTAATCTTGACGGGGAAGAATATGATAATGATATTGAGGAATTGACCATTGAAAATTCAAATCAAACAACGAATTTGATAATTGATATTCACACAGCTTCATTAAACGGATCTATAAAAGATGTTGATAATAATTTACTACTAAATACAGAAATTACGCTGGCAAAAGAAAACTCTGAAGGGGTTTATGAAATATTGGAAAATATTGTCTCAGAATCGGGTAATTTTGTATTTGATTATTTATATGAAGGAAATTATAAAATTACTGCTGTCAGATCGGGTTATTATGAAAATAATAATATTGTTGAAATAGGGCTGACTGATTTTAGTAATGAAAGTGTTACAATCAATCTAACTTCTCTTCCCAATGCCCTGAGTGGAGCAATATCGGCATTATATAACGAAGAATCAATTAGTATTAAGAATTCAATTGTTGATATTAAACAGGCAAATACTATTCTGTTTACTGATACAACCGGTTCAGCTGGAACATTTCAATTTGTCGATCTTGTATATGGAGAAGAATATGAGATAACTTGCAGGAAAACCGGATTCGCAGATTATAATGAAACATTTCAATATTCCGATGATAAGAAAGAAATCAATATAGAATTACAGATGATTCCAAATGCCATCCTGGGTTCGGTATTTCATGAAAGTCAGGAAATGGCAAATGTTCCGGTAAATGCAAAATCTCTGGAAGGTTATATTAATACGGTTTATACCGATGATTTTGGTGATTATATGATTGATGGTATTGTTGGGCTTTTTGAACTCTGGGCTATTAATGCAGATACCAGTCTGGTCAGTATTAATCAGGTTGTCGAAGTATCGACAGGCAGATCAATCTATCAAAATTTGAATCTTGTAAGTGCTTCTACAATTAAAGGTGCAGTTACTTATAATGGTAATGGAAAAGCTGGTGTTAATATAACGGTTGAAAATATTAATACCGGTGCTATTGTTAATGATATTACTGATGTAAACGGGAATTATCAGGTCTCCGGGTTAAATAGTGGTACTTATCGAATTGAACCATTTCTGGAAGGTTTTAATGTTAATGAAAATATACAGATTAAAGATTTGGGAGTTGGAGAAACCATTATTTTGCCTGATTATACTTTGAAATTTATTAATAATTCAATAACAGGGGTTGTGACAAATTCAAAAACAGAAAAGGGAATTTCGAATGTTGAAGTTTTGTTACAGGATAATCTGAAAACTATATTAGATACAATATATACTAATCCGGACGGTAATTTTCTGTTTTCGGGTCTGAATGATGGAGATTATGTAATTTCAGTTTATCATATTGGTTATAATGAAATATCTGACCAGAGTGTGACTCTTAGTAATGGTCAATCTGATCCTCCAACAGTTGATTTTGTCATGGTACCCAAAGAGTTAACGATATTTGGGAAAATTCAGGATAATAGGAGTCAGGCTCTGGAAGGTGTAGAGGTCGTTGCCGTTAGTACTGATACATCTGTCTCAACTCTATCAGATGAAAAAGGTCTGTATTCTCTTCTAACCGGGAAACAGGGAATGTTTTTAATATCAGCTTTTAAAACAAATTACGATACCGTAAAATCTAATGGGGAACTAAGTTTTCAGATTAACAGTGTAGAGAAAAATTTTCTTCTGACTCCAGACCCGTCTTCAATTTCCGGAAAGGTTCAGATTATTGATAAATCCGGTAGCGAGCCCGATACAGTTTCTGTTAATTATGCAACAGTAAAACTGAAGAGTAACTCTATCGGTTATGAGCAACAGCAAGTAATTTCTGATGGTACTAGGAATTTTGTTTTTAATGATCTTGAGCAATCGGAATATGATCTGACAATTTCTGCCACATATTTTGTTGATGGAAATCCGATAACCTTTGATTATCAAAATAACATAAGTTTGAATATTGCTGAGGATTATGAGAATGAAAATGTTTATTTTTTATATGATCCGGCTCTGGCAAATATTAGTGGATCAATTTTGATCCATGATAATGAAGATCAAAAAATGGATGAATCTACAATTTATCTTATGGCAAATAATAGTGTAATAGATTCTGCATCTGTTGATGAAAATGGAATCTATCAATTAAATAATATTGATCCCGGAAATTATACTTTATCTATCGATGCTAAATATGATAATGAAGATTTTTTCCATCAGTCCGATGAATTTGAATTAATGTCTGCAGAAAATTTTATTTATGATTATACTTTTGAGTATTTTCTATCGAGTTTTTCCTTGAATCTGACCGAAGATGGGACAAAACCTATATCGGAAGCAAAAATAAAAATAATTTCCACTGATCATAATCTGACTCTGTTTACTGACGAAATGGGAACTGTTTCAACAGACTCAATATTTCATTCCAATAAAAATATTATGATCAAAATCACTAAGAATTCCGGAAGCATTGGAACATTTATCGAAGCAAAATCCATGAATATCATGTTTGATGATATTAGACATGTTAATATTGATGCACAACTTCCGTTACAATTTGATATGACCCAAATTCAACCAAGGGCGGCTAAAGATTCAATTCCAATAAAATTATATAAAGCCACAGAATACAACGATGCAATTCATCTTTATTATAATAGTGTGGACGGAAATCCACAGACAATAGAAATGATTGAGTCTGGTGATGGTTCATATGTAATGGCCTATATTCCGGCTCAGAAAAAATCAGGTAGTACGGATTTTTATTTTAAATCAAATTCACAAGATCTTAATATGGCATACAGTAATGAAAATACTAAATTTACCTGGCAGATAACTTCGGAAGGAATTTTGACTGATAAATATTCCACAATTTCTCCAACCGAATCAATTTTTGCATTTCGTGATTCTTCAGTTTTTGAGATAGATTTAAAAGATGATATAGGAAATTCCCTAAATAATGATATCATAGAAAGAGGATTTGTAGATTGGAGTTTGTCTGATACATCACTGGGTGTTTTAACAAGTAGCAATAATAAGCTCCAAATAATCTATTCATCTCCCAAGGAAATAGGTGCTGACTTATCCGGAGAGATTCGTGCAAATATTATGTTAGACGGAGTGTTAATTGAGTTAAAAACAAGTTTGCAGATCAGGGATATGCATCTTTCTAAAATTAATATTTCAGGCCCTGAAGAATTTTCAAATCGTGAAACAGCTTTCTTTGGAATTCAGGCAGTAAGTGACAGTGGATTTATTATGACCTTGCCCATTACATGGGAAGAGGTAGATTCCAGTATAGGTGTTTTTTCTGTTGAAAAGGGTGGACTGAGATTTGTTCCTGATTCAACATTTATCGGTAAAATTAATTTATCCATTTCTGCGACTGATAAAAATTATGATACTACCATAGTGTCAGAAAAAGAATTTTCAATTTATCAAAATATAACAAGTGATATGGGAGAAATTGTATTAAATAGTGGCTATGAATGTTCTCTCATTCTTCCTGAAAATATGCTAATAACAGGTTCAGCAAAAATCTATGTAAAACCCTTATTCAAAATTGCAGCCATGAAATTAACAGGTATTGAAAACGGACTTGAAAGTAAAGTTTTTGATGTGAAAAGCAATAAAGCAGAATCTGTTTTTCAAACTATGCCGGGAATAAATTTTTCAGTTGATACAGATGGTGGTAATATTGCATATTGGAATAGTGATGATTTAAAATGGGTAGTAGTAGAAGCACAAAATAATTTGGCAAAAGCAACAATCGAGTCAAACTTATCATTAACTGCTATTCCATCCTGGGCTGAATATGGAGTTGTTGCTCCGTCCTTGCCATTGGGTATTTATAATTTGCAATTAAAGCCAAATCCATTTACTCCCTATGATATGGTAGGAAATAATATGGGATTGCAGATAAGTTTCAAAATATCATCTAATAAAAGTAGATATCCTAATGTTTCAGCCAAAATATATAATATGAGGGGAACGTTAGTACGAACCCTGGCGAAAAACAAAGCCATGCTTAAAGGGGATTATGGAGTTGGTGAAACCGGCTCATTGTATTGGGATGGAAAAACAGATAATGGAATGATGGCCAGAAATGGACGCTACATTCTCCATTTGGTTGTAAAAGATGCTGGTAAAGAAGAACAAATGTTAAAATCTATCGTTCTTATTAAATAGAGGTTTATTATGAAAAAATTAGGTGTTTTAATAATATTGCTAATAATTGTTTCAAATTTTTTATTTTCAGAAGATTTAGCCAATATTCCTTCAGGGTTTATAGATATTGGCTTTGGCGCCAGAGCATTGGCAATGGGTGGAGCGTATACAGCATTAGCAGATGATGCATATAGTATTAGTTGGAATCCATCAGGAATCGCATTGCAGAATAGCGGACAGTCCCTGGCTTTTTCATCTGTCAAAATGATGAACCTTATTAATTATCACAATCTTGGCTATAGTATGTCTTTTCTCAGTGGAATTTCAGTTGGTTTAATGGCTGTATATTCCGGTGATGACGCTATGTCTGAAACAACGATTTATTACACAAATGCAATTCAGGGTAAAAGTTTTGAAAACCTTGCTAAGAATTTTAGATTTATCCGTAAATTATGTCTTGGAATTAATTTGAAATATTTCACTAATTCCTATGGAAATAACAGTAGCGGAAGTTATATTGATTCTTATGGCGAACACCAGGTTTCCGGCTCTGCAGGTGGATTTGGGCTTGATTTTGGATTTAACTATGAGTTGTCTCCAACTGCCAGGTTTGGAGTAATGTATAGAAATTTGATTAATAAAATTAATTGGGAAAGTAAAAATGGAACCGGAACTGCAAAAGGTAATTATACGGAAAATTTACCGGCAGAATTAATATTAGGTTATAGCAAATCTTCAAAAACTGTTGTTTTTGCAATGGATTATTATAAATCTCTTTATGACGATGTAGATGATGCTATCCATATGGGAATAGAATTTCCATTTTTAAAAAGATATTTTGGGAATCATATTTTACTTAGAAGCGGTTATTCCCAGGAATTGATGAAAGCCGAGAACCAATCCTATTATTTTGGGGGCGGAACCAATTTTAACATTTTTAAAAATGGAATGTTTTCAATGGATATTGGCTACCAGGTTCAAACAATTTGGAAAGGGAATAATAATTTAAAAATTTCATTTGATCTTGCGATTTAATCAGAATTGAAATAGTAAATAGTAAATAGTATTTTATTTATATATAAATCTTGCAGTAAATTATTTTCTATTTTATATTCTCGCCGTTAAAAAAAATAATATAAGGATTAATGAAAAATGAAAATTGGAAAAATTAAAATAGTAAGCCTAAGTGTTATTATTATATTACTATTTACACTTGTATTGATTTATGCTGATAATACTGATAAATCTAAGGCCAAAACTAATCAAACTATTGAACATAAATGTGATAGCAAAGATACTTCAGGTGAACACTCAAAAAAATGTATAGAAACATCAGAAATAGAATTTCATGATAATGAAGCAAATATAGATCATGAAGTCGGCGAGTGTTTTGAAAAATGCAAAAGTGAAGGTGCCGGTGATGAAGTTGAAAAATCTACCGGACATGTTCATGATGATGACTCTCCAAAACATCACCAATGTAAAAAGCATTAATAAATATTAAAAATATTTTTAAGGGAGAAGTTTTTTAACTCTCCCTTTTTTTATTTGAAAATTATATAAAAACCGGCAATAATAATCAAGATGCCACAGATTTTTTTACAAATCACTATTTATTTTGGTTAATCCAATCTTATATTGGTTGCCAGTTTGGAACCATCAATCAATTAGTGCATAACAATGAAATATTGATTTTCAATTTATTAGGTTGTTGATATGAAAAATCCATTAAATAAACTTATTTATAGCTTCTTTTAATAATTCAAATTCTTTATTCAGTTGCCCAATCATTTCTTTCATTGAGTTCAGATCTTTATCATTTCCTGCTTTTTCCATTAAAGAAGCATGTTCCCGCATTTTTTCTCCACCAATGTTTGCGCATGCTCCTTTGATAGT
>JAOZSR010000126.1 GCA_029939575.1 Fidelibacterota bacterium | reverse complement strand
ATTCAGAATGACAGCAAATTTACTTTTTACGGAATTGTCAATTTATTCTATTTGGAATTTTTTTTGGTCTGTTTATAAAAATAATGTCCTGTAATTTCTACTGTGATCGACAATTCGAATTGCCGATTACGGATATTTCTTTTGATATAAGCTATTAAAAATCCACTAAATTAAAAAGCAACGAAAAACCATCAGTTATTTAAAATCACCCTCAGATTTCTGATGTTTTTATGCTCTATTATTAATGTGTTACTCGGAATAAATATTGGAACGGAATTTGATTACTGTAATTTTGAAATTTTATTGAGAAAAAATTGATTTTAAAAATAAAGAGGAAAAAATGAAAAAACAAATAGTATTAAAAATCATGACAGTATGTATATTTTTTACAATGACATATTGCTCTGATAATGGCACAAAATCCTATGAACCTAATCCTATATTGAACCTTTCAGTTGCTGATATTAAGTTAACTGAAGCTGACAATAAATTTGGACTAAAATTATTTAAAGAACTTAATAAAACAGAGGGATTAAAAAACATCTTTATTTCGCCTCTAAGCATTTCTATGGCTTTAGGTATGACTTACAACGGAGCTGCCGGAGAAACTCGCTCAGCCATGCATAATGCCCTTGAATATGGGGAATTATCTGTCCAGCAAGTTAATGAATCCTATAAATATCTTTCCGAATCCTTAATTGATCTTGATCAGCGAGTTACTTTCAATATTGCTAATTCAATCTGGAGTCGTTTGGATTTTCCGATAAAACAGGAATTCATAGATTTAAATCAGAAATATTTTGACGCTGAAGTACAGGAATTAGATTTTAATCGAAATGATGCCGCAAATATCATTAACTCCTGGGTTGATGACAAAACAAAGGGCAAAATTGAAGAAATTGTAGATAATCCCATTGATCCATTAACAATCATGTTCCTGATAAATGCAATTTATTTTAAAGCAAAATGGACAATGGAATTTAATGAAGATGATAGTTTTAATGGTCAATTTTACCCAACTGCAAACTCTCCAATAGACTGTAGAATGATGAGAAACACTGAAAAGTTTAAATATTTTTCCAATGAAAAAATGCAGGTAATAGAATTACCTTATGGAAATGAAGATTTTAACATGACAATATTTTTGCCAAATACAGATGTAAATCTCGATTCATTGATCATGGAAATAGATAATGACAAATGGAATCTCTGGACAAATTCACTTTATTCACAGGAAATCCAATTAACAATGCCAAAATTTAAATTGGAATATGAAAAGGAATTGAGAGAAATTTTATCTGCATTGGGCATGGAAAAAGCTTTTTCAGCATCAGAAGCTGATTTTGCTAATATTAATTCTTCCGCAAATCTTTATATAAGTAAAGTTAAACATAAAACCTTTATCCAGGTTGACGAAGAAGGAACTGAAGCAGCAGCAGCAACATCTGTTGGGATTAATCTTACATCAATGCCATCAACAACTGTTATGAATATTAATCATCCCTTTCTTTTTGCGATTCGTGAAAACCAAACCGGAACGATTTTATTTCTGGGAAAAATCATAGAACCAACATTTAATTAAAGAGGATTCTCATGAAAATTAAATCCATTTTATCTATTTTTCTGACATTTGTATTAATTAATTGTTCAAATGAAACAACCAAATCTAATGATAATATAATTAATCTTTCCAAGGAATTAAATATTTCTGAAAAAAAAGTTGTAGAATCCAGCAAAATTTTTGGCCTGGAATTATTCAGGGAAATGGTAAATCTTCAACCGGACAGTAATATTTTCATCTCTCCTTTGAGTGTTGCCATGGCTTTAGGAATGACTTATAATGGCGCTGCAAACGAGACCAAAACTGCAATGCATGATGCTTTGGCATATGACAATCTTACTTCCCAGGAAATAAATGAAGCCTTTAAAAATATTATTCCATTATTATCTCAAATCGATCCTGAAGTTAACTTTCAATTGGCAAATTCTATCTGGTACAGAAGCGGATACCCGATATTACCGGAATTTATAAATATCAATCAGAATTATTTTAACGCTGTTGTCGATGAACTTGATTTCTCTAGTAATACAGCGGCAGACATTATGAATATGTGGGTAAATGAAAATACAAATGGATTGATTGAAGAAATAATCGAACCTCCAATTGATCCTTTGACCGTTATGTTTCTGATTAATACAATCTATTTTAAAGGAACCTGGACTTATGAATTTGATCCGGATAATACTTTTGAGTCACAATTTCATACTATAAACGGTTCAACAGTTCCCTGTCAAATGATGTCATTAACAAGTGAACAAAATTATTTTGAAAATAATCTTTTCCAATCTGTTGATCTGGATTATGGTAATGGCTCATATAGTATGACAATAATTTTACCAAAAATTAATGTCGAAGTTGATGATATCATATCTGAGTTAAATCAAACAAGCTGGTCAGAATGGACAAATGGCTTTAATAAGATAGAAATGTCACTCTATTTACCAAAACTAAAATTACGCTATGACAGAAAACTCAATAATGTATTAAAAACATTGGGTATGGAAATCGCTTTTGGTGGAGCTGCGGATTTTTCCGGAATTACAGGTTCACCTGATCTGTACATTAGCAAAGTAAAGCACAAAACTTATATAGAAGTTAATGAAGAAGGCACCGAAGCAGCTGCGGCAACCTCAGTAGAAATGAGAGAATATTCAACAGGTATAATGATGGAAATTAATCGCCCCTATATATTTACAATTAGAGAAAAAAATTCTGATACAATTTTATTCTTAGGAAAAATTGTTGAACCGATTATCGAAGAATAGTTCATTTAAAGGAGATATAATGTTAAAAAAAATGTTAATTTTGAGTTTTAGTATCATCTGTATTTTACCAAATTGTGAAAATTTTAATGACAATCCTGTTGTTTCAACCGACGAAGGAGCAAAATTTTCAAATCCTTCAGGTGGATCAAACTATGTTGACGGAAATTATGGCGGTGGAGATTATTATCCGGGTACAGAAAATTTTGGTGAATACATTATTAATGGCTTCATAAATTCAAATGAAGATAATCTATCCACTTTTGGAATTGATGTAGATGGCGGGTCATACACTTTTGGCCGGAAAAAAATTAATGAAGGGCAATTTCCTCCAAAAGAATCGGTAAGAATTGAAGAATATATAAACTATTTTCATCAGGATTATGTTCCACCCGCCAGTGAACCTTTTTCTGTTTATGCTGATGGTGCTCCCTCCCCTTTTCGTAGTGACAGTTTGCATTTATTACGAATAGGATTACAAGGACGTGAACTCTCAACAGAAGAACAAAAACCCTGGAATCTGACATTTCTGATTGATATTTCTGGCTCAATGAGCAGTCGGATTGAATTGGTTAAAAGCAGTCTGAATATATTAATAGATAATATGCGGCAAGGTGATAAAATTTCGGTCTGTACTTATGCCGGTGGTGTTGGTACGGTTCTTACACCGACATCTTTGTCTGATACTGATCGTGAATCGATCAAAGGTATGATTTCTGATTTACAGGCCGGTGGCTCTACTGCCATGGCTTCAGGTATTCAGAATGCCTATTATGTGAATATGTCAGGTTATCTGGATAATGGCGTTAACCGCGTTATTGTTTGTTCTGATGGTGATGCTAATGTAGGACAAACCAGCCAGGAAGAGATTCACGAACTCATATCTTCTTATGTTGATGAAGGAATTACCCTTTCTACCCTGGGTTTTGGACAAGGAAATTATAATGACAACCTAATGGAACAATTAGCAGACCAGGGTAATGGTAATTATTTTTATATCGATTCGGAATCTGAAGCGGAAAGACTTTTTTCCGAAGAGTTGATATCAGTAATGGAAATAATCGCCAAAGATGTAAAAATTCAAGTAGAATTCAATACCGAATCTGTCATTAGATACAGATTGATTGGCTATGAAAACAGAAATATTGATGATGAAGATTTCACAGACGAAAATACTGATGCCGGAGAAATTGGAGCCGGACACAGAGTAACAGCGCTTTATGAAATTGAATTAGCCGAAAATCCGGAACCCCAAATCGCCATTGTTCATTTAAGATATAAACTTCCTGATGGAAATAGTGATATTCCTCTTGAACTTGAAATAACTAATAATGACATTGCATCATCATTCTCCACCAGTAGTCAACGTTTTCAATTTACTGCCGGAGTAGCTGAATTTGCAGAAATTCTCCGTCAAAGCCCATGGGTGTCAACATCATTTAGCGATGTAGAGCAAATTGTAAGTGAATCATTATCTGGATCTGATGACCGTGATGTTGAATTATTGGAACTAATTCGAAATGTTCAGACAATTGATTAAATTATAACTAAAATTATATGGAATGATTTGAATTGTCGCTAAATAATAAAGACACAATATACTCGGAAGTAGAAAATGGCTAATGAATTAAAAATAATATTGCTGATTGCTTTAAATATGTTTGCTTTTGCTTGTAGCTACTCTCCAGATTCACAAGAAAATATTACCGGAGTTTTACCAAGAGTACTGACTTCCTCAGAAGTACAATTAATTGATTCCGGTGAAAAATTTGGTTTTAAACTTTTTAAAAAAATGGTAAATCAACAACCTGATACAAATATTATTATTTCGCCTTTAAGCATATCAATGGCACTTGGAATGGCTTATAACGGCTCTGCTGAAGAAACCCGTTCTGCAATGCATGAAACCCTTGAATTCGGTAATTTAACAGTTCAGGAAGTGAATGAATCCTATGAAAGTCTTATTAATATATTGATTGGACTTGATGATAAAGTAATTTTTGATTTAGCGAATTCTATCTGGTGTCGAACCGGATATCCAATTTTGCCTGAATTTATCAATATCAACCAACAATATTTTGATGCTGTTGTTGACAATCTCGATTTTGATAATAATACTGCTGTTGACACAATGAATATGTGGGTCAATCAAAATACAAACGGATTAATAGAAGATATTATTTCTGCGCCAATTAATCCCAATACTGTCATGTTTTTGATGAACGCTATTTATTTTAAAGCCTCCTGGTCAAAAGAATTCAATCAGGATAAAACTCATAACGCACCATTTTACTTAAGCGATAATTCAACTTTGGAATGTGAAATGATGTCCTTATCTGCTGATTTTGAATATTTTGAAAATGAGCAATTTCAGGCTATCAAATTGCCATACAGCGCCGGAGTTTATAACATGGCAATTTTATTACCAAAGGAAGAAAATAATATAAATGAAATTATCAATACCTTAAGTCATGAAAATTGGCAACAATGGAATGAACATTTTAATTCTACAACAATTAACCTGTTTTTACCGAAATTCAAAATTGAATATTCAAAAAAATTAAATAATGCCTTGAAAAATATTGGTATGAATATCGCATTTTCCGATGAAGCCGATTTCTCAAATATGGATGGAACAGATCAATTATTCATCAGCAATGTTAATCATAAAACCTGGATTGAAATTAACGAAGAAGGAACGGAAGCAGCGGCTGCTACTTCTGTCGAAATGACAGGCAAAGGAATGAATATGGATACAACTTTTAATGTAAATCATCCATTTATCTTTCTAATTTATGAAGAACAATCAAAAGCAATTTTATTTATCGGAAAAATTAATAATGTCGGAACTGTGGATTAGCTTGTTGAAAATTTAATAATTCTAATGTGAGTGATTATTTTTTCCTGATAGAATAGTAATTAGATATAAGATATAAAATATAAAAATTAATTCAACCGGAATCAAAATGAAAAAATTCAATAAACTAATTATCCTAATATTTCTTATTATGCATTCTAATGTTTATTCCTCAATACCACAGCCACAAACCCGATATCCCAATGTACCATATTTTATGGAAACAATGGGATTCCAAACTGCGGAATTAGATATTTTTTCCAAAGATATTGGAGGTATGATAATTGATAAATACAGTGATTTAGCATGGAATCCTGCCTTTTTGGTAAATCAACAATCAACTTCCATATATCTGGATTTCAATTTTACTAATTCCAGTTATTATAGTAGTCCAAATATGACCATTGATTATGGATGTTTAGATGAAACATCATCTGTTTATAATAATATCATTGGCCCTGATTGGTATAATCAAAGCTCAATTAACTCTCTTAATACAAACCCATTTTACACTTTGGCAATTCTAAAAAAAATATCTGAAAAATTATCTATAGGAATATTCAACAGATCAATCTTCGATTACGGACCTTACAGATCTAACTACTATTGGTATGGAAATGGCTGGGCTGATGAAACTACACTGTATGATGCCGGGGCTATTAACAGCCTAACTCCCGAAGCCCTTGAAATTGACGACAATCAACAGCATGCCTGGGGAAATCAATCTGAAATATATATGAGTTATAAATTATCAAAAAAAATTGATCTGGGTTTTTCCGGTGGTAATTACATTTTTAGACGTAATGGAAACCTTTATGACACAAAATTTGCCTATCATCCTCACTCCTCTTTTGCAGATTTGGATGAAGAAGATTTGAAAATTTGTGGTGATCAATATCAATTCGGTGCCGGATTAATATATCATCTAAATGAAAAATCAAAACTTGGTGTTTATGGTACAATAATGACCGGGAAAAGTATAGAAGAATCAAATTCTCTGGATACTTTGGATAATTGGTCAGAAAGAGATACTGATGCTGCCTATTATCATATCAATGAAAATTACTATTCAAATACAATGGAATATTCGGAAAACAGCATAAGACCACAACTGACTTTGACTTTTGAAAAAAAGATGAAAAACAACCTGGTTTTCCGTTCATTCATTTCATACTATTCAATTAATAGCGATATTTCAGCAAATTCTACTTCCATGGATACCAGTTACAGTGATAATACATATGACACTTATCACAATAATTTTCAACGAATAATATCAGATAGTAAAACTACTAACAATTTTTCCGGTGTTGGAAAAAGGAATACAAATTATTTAAAATGGTTTGCTTCCTTAATATATGCGCCAGATAATAACTGGTCTATATTTGGAGCTATCCGTATTATGAAAAAAACTCAGAAAATAGAATATGACGAATCAACAAATTTTCAATCTCATAGTTTTAATGATTATAATGGGTACGAAACTAAAACAATAGAATATTTTCAAATGCAGGAATTAACTTATTCCTATAATTATAATTACCAGGAATGGACAGCCCTGTTGCCTGTTGGCATAAAAGCAAAAGTAGTCAAAGGACTTTATGCTGTTTTTGGAGCAGATCTATATTTAGAAATTAGTGATAATGACCAAGCCGGAAAACGTCTTTATCCAAATAAAGTTGTTAATCGCTGGGAAAACGGTATCAAAATTGTTGATGATGTAGAAACTGATCGTTCTGAAGAATATACTTCAAATCCACAAAAAATATTTTATCGAAATTCTGCTGTCCATTTTGGCGCTGTATATCGGCATCCATCAGGAGTAAAAGTTTTTATCAGATCAAATAATAATATATTTTCAACCGGAGAATGGACACTGGGTTTTGAACTTGATTTGAATAAGAAAAAAGAAGGTTAGCCCGCTTTATTCCTAGATCCTAAATC
>JAOZSR010000008.1:63983-65359 GCA_029939575.1 Fidelibacterota bacterium | reverse complement strand
ATGAAAAAAATATTAATTATAGATGATGATATTGCAATAACAACCTCTTTGAGTTTACTTTTAAATAAAAGTGGGTATAAAACTCAAACCGCTTCAAATCCAAAAGAGGCAATATCTCTGATAACTTCGACCCATTTCGAGTTGATTATTCAGGATATGAACTTTTCAGCAAGCACAACAGGTGAAGAGGGTGTTGAATTACTAAAAAAAATTAAATCTATTAATCCCACAATTCCCGTTGTATTAATTACAGCCTGGGGAAGTATTTCTCTGGCTGTGAAAGGCATGAAACTCGGTGCTGCTGATTTTATTAATAAACCCTGGAACAATGAACATTTACTTAAAACAATTAATACAAGCCTGAGTCTTTCAAAATCAAAACCTGATACTTTGGCATTTACGAGGAAAGAATTAGATAGCAGGTATCATTTTGAAAAAATAATCGGAAACTCTCCAAACTTCCTTGAAATACTGGAAACTATTGGACGAATTGCTCAAACTGATGCTACGATATTGATTTCCGGTGAAAGTGGCACAGGTAAAGAATTAATAGCAGAAGCAATCCATTACAACAGTACACGGCACACACAATCCTTTGTAAAAGTGAACCTTGGAGGAATTCCATCATCGCTTTTTGAAAGTGAAATGTTTGGACACAAAAAAGGTGCTTTTACCGACGCAAGATCAGATAGAACCGGACGTTTTGAATTGGCTGATAAAGGCTCAATTTTTCTGGATGAAATTGGTGAGTTGAATCTCAGCAACCAGGTGAAATTACTTCGGGTTTTACAGGAGCGGAGTTTTGAAGTGCTTGGCTCCAGTAAAACAAAAACTGTAGATTTCAGGTTGATCTGTGCCACTAATCGTAACTTAACAAGTATGGTTGAAAATAATGAATTTCGGGAAGATCTTTTTTATCGGATAAATTTAATAACGATCAAACTTCCGGCATTACGTGAAAGACCTGATGATATTCCTTTATTGGTAAATCAATTTGTGGATAATCTTCGAATTATTTACGGTCGCCATGAATTGTCTGTTTCCCAAAATGCTTTAAAATGGTTAAAAAATTTACAATGGCCCGGAAATATTCGGGAATTAAAAAACCTTGTGGAAAGAACTGTACTTGTAACGAATAAAAATATTCTGGAAACAGATGATTTTATTAATCAGTACCAGACATCTCCAAAGAAACAAGGTGATTTTAATCTTCCTGCTGTTGGATCAATGACTATAGATGAAATTGAAGAAACGATGATTAAAAAAGCTTTGGAATTTCATAAGAATAATATGAGTAAAGTTGCCAAATCTCTGGGATTAAGTAGAGCGGCACTTTATCGCCGGCTGGAAAAGTATGGGATTAGGCAATAACAGGC